>NZ_BCBD01000021.1:0-49258 GCF_001320345.1 Pseudomonas sp. NBRC 111127
CACCAGATTCCTCAACAACAACACATACGACCAAAGCCATGCTGAGTTCGACAAAGTGGGCGCCAAGTTTAGCGTGACCTCTCCCGGCTTCTTGGATGACAGCATGCGAGCTACTGTGGGCCTGGACATGATGCACGAAAAGTCCAGCCAATCGCTGCTCTACAGCAAGCTTGCCTGGGTGCCCAATATTGTCTACAACGATGTTTCACCCTTTGCACAACTGGAATACTCGCCCACATCGACCGTGAAAATCCTGGGAGGAGTCCGCCATGAACGCGCCAATATCGACGTCGACAGCTTTACCACCCTGCCGCGCTATGGCAGCCGATATGTCGAAGGCGCGGACCTCAGCTTCGGCAAGACGCTTTACAACTTCGGAGCCTCTTGGTCACCGCTCGAATCGCTAAACCTGTTTGCCAATTACTCTCAGGGTTTCAAGGTTCCGGACATGGGCAAGGCCATTCGCGGCATTTCGGTGAACGGCGCCAAGCTATCCGAGGTGTCCTACTTTGAGCCAGATATTGCCGATAATTATGAAGTCGGCCTGCGCATAAACAAGGATAAACTGGCACTGCAAGCCAGCTACTTCCATACCACGGTCAAGCCCGGCACGGTCATCTCTTACAGCAACGACCAATGGGTTGCAAATCGCTACAGAAGTGAAATCGACGGGGTAGAACTGGCAGCGACCTACCAACTCACTGACAAACATCAGGCGGGGCTCAGTTACTCCCACTCGCAAGGCCGGTATGACCTCGATGGGGACAGCAAGGTCGACACCAAACTGGATGGTTCCAACATCGCGCCGGACCGGCTGGGCCTGAGCTGGAATGCGAGCTGGAGTGAGCGCCTGAGCAGTCTGGTACAGGCTAACTGGTACATGAAACGCAGCTTTGACGGCAATAATGTGGTCAACACCTATGCGCCTCAGGACTATCATTTCTCTGGTTATGTGCTGGTCGATGCGGCCATGGGCTACTCGCTTCCTTATGGCAAGTTGACGTTCGGCGTCTCCAACCTGCTCGACAAGCAGTACATCACCTACTACTCGCAGAGTGCGATTGTTGGTGATGACTACTACTTCTCCGGTCAAGGCCGTACCGCAACGGTGGGTTATAGATATGACTTTTGAGCCCTCGATCCTCCAGCAGAGGTGAAGGGCCTGAGTAACACCTGAAAAAAAACATTTGAAAGGAAACGTGTTACTTTTTCAGAAGTTAAATCTCAGGAATTCTCCGCTCAAGTCAGCATAGGTGAAAACCTGTGCTGACACATCGCACACGATTTCGCGTTGGCAAGTACGACTCAGTCGGCTGCGACTCGATGGTATAAATGACGAACATCGCTCAGGTCGGAGTCGCAGCATTACTGATGAGAAAGTACAGACCGTGGTCAATCAGGTACTGCAATCCAAACCCGAAGATGCCAGTCAATGAAACACCCGCTCGATGAGCCAGGAAACCGGGATTTCTCCACCCAGCGTCATGCGAATATGGCACGCCTTCGGGCTCAAGCCTCATCTGGAAAAGACTTTCAAGGCGTAGACCGATCCGCTGTTTGTCGACAAGGTTTAGAGTATCGTTGAGCTCTATCCCAACCCACCCAAAGAGACCCTGTAGCTCTGTACCGACGATGGAAGCCACATTCAGGCCCTGAACCATATCCAGCCAGGCTTACCCCTTCCACCGGACAAGCCCGTCACTATACGGCAAGAAAAGGCGGTACCGGTGATATGCATTGCATGCCTGGATGGTTGCCCAGCGCGATATTGTGCACACCGGTTCGGCCATGAGACGGCGTTGTCGCGCTACCTCAATGACGGGGCTGTATCCATTGATAATAATTGGTGTGAGAACCAGATACGGCCTTGGGCGCTAGGAAGCAAGAACTGGCTCTTCGCGGGGGGGGCTACGCAGCGGTAAACGCGCCGCTGCGATCATGATTTTGATCCAGTCGGGGCGGAACAACGGGCACGACCAGTACGCCTACCTGAAGGATGTGCTAATGCGCCTGCCTACGCAGCGGGCACGTGAGATTGCTGCGCTGCTGCCGCATAGGTGGCGTCCGGCTTAGTGGTGCAAGACGGTTTGCCCGTACGCTTACGTTCAATCCCCCTACCAAAGGGGATCAATCCACCTCACCAAAGCGTGACCGGCTTAGAGGAAAAAATTCCACGTACCTCAGATAACTATTTTTTGAGGCACCCCTCCACCTAGTCTCGGCATCCTGACGCCCACAGTCAGTATTGCCAGAGCCCAGCCGTGAAAAAGCCCGCGAACCTGTGCAGGCTGCGGGCTATTTCATATTGACATCACGCTGAAGCGCGCCTAAGGTTCGCTCCAGACGGCAGCACGACTAGATTGGCTGTGACAGGCCTTCCCTTCCTAGTACATACGAACCGCTGTGAATATGGTGGGTCGTGTAGGATTCGAACCTACGACCAATTGGTTAAAAGCCAACTGCTCTACCAACTGAGCTAACGACCCGTTGGATGGCGCGTATAATACTGATTTCTAACGGGAAATCAATACCCTCTGATCAGTTCAAGCGTAGCGCGTCGGATCGTCGACACCGGCAGCCCTGAAGCCATCGGCACGCAGGCGGCAGCTGTCGCACTTGCCGCAGGCACGCCCTTCATCGTCGGCCTGGTAGCAGGAAACAGTCAGGCTATAGTCCACGCCGCGGGCCATACCGGCCTGCACGATTTGCGCCTTGCTCATGTTCTGCAGCGGCGCCTGGATCCGGAAGCCCTGCCCTTCGACCCCGGCCTTGGTCGCCAGGTTGGCCATGCGCTCGAACGCTTCGACGAACTCAGGGCGGCAATCCGGGTAGCCGGAATAGTCCACGGCGTTCACGCCAATGAAGATATCACGCGCCTCCAGCACTTCTGCCCAGCCCAGCGCCAGCGACAGGAACACGGTATTGCGCGCTGGCACATAGGTCACCGGAATACCTTCACCGGGGGTTTCCGGCACGTCGATGCTGCTGTCGGTCAAGGCCGAACCACCGATACCGTCCAGGTTCAAGCCAATGACCTTGTGCTCGACCACGCCCAGGTCGCGGGCCACGCGGGCGGCGGCGTTCAGCTCGGCGCGATGGCGCTGGCCGTAATCGAAGCTCATGGTATAGCAGCTGTAGCCGTCGGCCTTGGCCATGGCGACCACCGTGGCCGAGTCCAGGCCACCGGACAACAGGATGACTGCGCGTTTTTCTGTCATGTGTATCTACTCCTCAATCAACGCCCGGGTTCGTCGTTCCACAGCAGCTTGTGCAACTGCAGCTGGAAGCGCACGGGCAGGTTGTCGGCGACGATCCAGTCTGCCAGGTCGCTGGCGCTCACCTGATGATGGCTGGGTGAAAACAGCACTTCACCGGCACGCTCGGCCAGGTTGTATTGGATCAGCTTGGAAACTGCCCAGTCGTAATCCTCGCGGGAACAGATGACGAACTTGACCTGGTCGTTGCGGGTCAGCTGGTCGATGTTCGAATAGAGGTTACGGTGCGACTCTTCGGAACCTGGGGTCTTCAGGTCTACCACACGACTGACCCGGGTGTCGGTGCCGGCGATATCCAACGCGCCACTGGTCTCCAGCGACACCTCGTAGCCGGCATCGCACAGCCGCTGCAGCAGCGGCAGCGCATTCGGTTGGGCCAGCGGTTCGCCACCGGTGACACACACGTAGCGCGGCCTGAAGCCGGCCACTTGCTCAAGGATCGAATCGAGGGTACGAACGGTACCGCCACTGAATGCGTAGGCACTGTCGCAGTACTGGCAGCGCAGGGGGCAACCGGTGAGCCGCACGAATACCGTGGGCAGCCCAGCCGTTCGTGTTTCACCCTGCAAAGAGTAAAAGACTTCGGTGATGCGTAATGTGTCTTGCATGCTCGCCACGGGCGTGACAGCTAAACAGGCTGCCCGCCTCCGTCAGGCACTGCCGCGGACTCGACATCGCGTTATCCGCAGCAGCGTGTTTACGAAAAAAGGGCCGTGATTCTAACGAAAAAACCCGCGACTGGCGCGGGTTTATTTCAAACGCTACTGCAAAGGGCCTTAGAGCTTTTGCAGGTCACGCTGTGCCAATTGCGCGGCAGAGGTGCCGGGATACTGGGTGATGACCTGTTGCAGGATGCTCTTGACCTTGTCGGTGTGGCCCATGCGGCGCTCGACGTCGGCCAGTTTGTAAAGCGAGTCTGGCACCTTGCTGTGCTTGGGGTACTTTTGGCTGACTTGGGCAAACGCCTGGCTGGCGCCTTGCAAGTCACCCTTGGCCAGGTTCACCTCACCCAACCAGTACTGGGCATTGCCGGCGTACTGGCTGTTCGGGTATTTGCGCAGAAAGGCGGTGAACGCCTGGCTGGCCTTGTCGAAGTCTTTTTGCTTGATCAGGTCGAAAGCTGCATCGTAGTAGAGCTTCTCTTTCGCCGGATCACCGGGCTCGCTACTGGCGGCCGGTTGTTGCGCAGCAGCACCGGCTGCTGCACCGGAGGCGGCATTGGATGCACCACCGGAGGAATTGTCAGGGGTTGCGGCAGGTGCGGCACCACTGTTGATGCGACGGTCCAGGTCCTGGTATCGCTCCAGGTTTTCCTGCTTCATGCGCGACACATCGTTTTGCAGCTCTTCGATGATGCCTTGCTGGCGGGAAAGCTGGTCCTGCATCTGTTGCAGCTGCATGAACAGCTGGCCCTGTGCAGAGGCAGGGGCCGAAGCCCCCGACCCGGCATAGGCGCCGCTCGTGCCATAACCCGCGGGCGGATAACTGCCTGCGTTGTCATCTACTACAGGGACCTCAGCCCAGGCCGCGAGCGGCAGGCTGAGTGCGAGGACGGTTACTACACGGCGGCACATACGCATAAGAACTTACTTACGCAGTTCTACGCGACGGTTCTGAGCCCAGGACTGCTCGTCGTTGCCGGTAGCAACTGGACGCTCTTCGCCGTAGGAAACCACTTCCAGCTGAGCAGGGGAAACACCCTGCAGAACCAGGTAGCGCTGAACGGCTTTCGCACGACGCTCACCCAGAGCCATGTTGTACTCGCGGGTGCCGCGCTCGTCGGTGTTACCTTCCAGAACAACGCGGTTGCCGTTGGCTTTCAGGTCCTTGGCGTGAACGTCCAGAGCGCGCATGGCTTCTGGCTTCAGGTCCGAGCTGTCGTATTCGAAGTAGAAGGTGGTGATTGCGCGCAGGGCGGCTTCTTCGCTCAGGGAACCGTCGACAGCGCCAGTGTTGGCACCGTAGCCAGCGTTAGGATCTACAGCAGCGCCTTCGCCTGCGTTGTCACCGCCCTTCGAGGAGCAACCTACAGCTACAGCCATGGCCAGAGCCAGCGCAGCAAATTTACCAAACTTCAGCATTTCCATCGTGAAACTCCTAATGAAACCCCAGTGTGTTAAGCAAAACGTATTACGCCGCAATCAGTTCAGGTAAGGGGACCAGGACGGTTCTCTGACTTCGCCTTGAGCGGTAGGAAGTGGGAGCCTCACGCGGCCATTAAGCGACACGAGCATCAAGACTCCCCGGCCCTGCTGGCGGGTGGCGTAGATTAGCATGGTGCCGTTTGGCGCAACAGTGGGAGACTCATCAAGACTTGTTTCCGAGAGAATCTTTACACTTCCGCGCTGCAAGTCCTGTGCCGCCACTTTGAAGTTGGTAAAGCCCTGTTGGCGATGAATCATCACCAGGGTTTTCTCGTCTGCCGAAAGTTTCGGGTTGGCGTTGTAGTTACCCACGAAGGTTACGCGCTCGGCACCACCCCCACTGACCGACTGTTTATAGATCTGCGGTTTGCCGCCCCGGTCGGAGGTGAAGTAAATGGTGTTGCCGTCTTTACCCCAGAACGGCTCGGTGTTGATACCAGGGCCGGCGGTTACGCGGCTGATCTGGCGCGAGGCCATGTTCATCACGTAGATGTCCGGGTTGCCGTCCTTGGACAGCACGAAGGCCAGGCGCGAACCGTCAGGCGACCAGGCTGGCGCGCCGTTCAGGCCCTCGAAGTTGGTCACCTGTTCGCGGCGGCCGGTATCGATGTTCTGCACGAAGATGCGCGGGCGCTTCTGTTCGAACGATACGTAGGCAATACGCTTGCCATCCGGTGCGAACCGCGGCGACAGGATAGGCTCGCGCGATTGCAGCAGGGTGACCGCACGTGCACCGTCGTAGTCCGAGCGCTGCAGGGTGTAGCGGGTATTGTTGGTGGAGAAGCGCTCGGCAGTCACGTACAGCATGCGGGTCGAGAACGCACCCTTGATGCCGGTGAGCTTCTCGAACGACTGGTCTGCAATGTAGTGCGCCATGTCGCGCAACTGGTCGGTGCTGCCCGCCACGCTACCGGTCAGCACTTGCTGCTCGGTGGCGACGTTGAACAGCGCGTACTGCACCTGCAGGCGACCACCCGACGGCACGATGCTACCGACCATCACGTACTGGGCGCCCAGGGCTTTCCAGTCACGGAAGATCACTTCGCTGGCCTGCGACGGCTGGCTGATCATGTTCTGCCGCGGAATCGGTGAATAGTAGCCAGAGTTGCGCAGGTCGTTGCCGATGATGTCGGCAATGTCTTCAGGCAACACGCTACCGCCCTGCATACCGAACGGTACTACCGCGATGGGCGTGGCCCGGTCGCTGCCGCTGGTGACCAGGATGTTCTTTTCCTCTGCCACCGCCAAGCCTGCCACGCAGCAGAGCAAGACCAGCAGTCCTCTCAGACGTTTAATCACAACGCTAGATCCTCAGGTGTAAATGTCATCTTGAACGAACGATAACGATTGAAATCGCTCGGCTTCATACCCTGCATCTCGGTCAAACGACCAATGTTCTTGACCGCAGCCACCGCCGAATTGTCGAACGGGCCGTCACCACTGGAACGGACCACGCTGACACTGGTAACGGTACCGTCCGGCAACATGCTTACCTGCAGGGTCACCGTCATGCCCTTGCGCGCGGAAGGCGGACGCGCCCAACCCTCGGCCGCGCGCATGCGGATCAGGTCGTCGAAATCGCCGGCCACCTGGTCACCTTGCTCGTCAGCCAGGGCCTGCTGCCGCTCGGTGGTATCGGACAACAGCTCGGCCAGGGCCTGGGCTTTCTTGTCTTCTGCCGCCTTGCGAGCCGCTTCCTGTGCCTTTTTCTTCTGGGCGTCTGCAGCGGCCTTCTTCTTGGCCTCTTCAGCTGCCTTCTTCTTCGCGTCCTCGGCCGCCGCTTTCTTCTTGGCGTCCTCGGCTGCTTTCTTCTTGGCCTCTTCGGCTGCCTTCTTCTTGGCGTCCTCGGCGGCTTGTTTCTTCGCCTCTTCAGCGGCCGCTTTCTTGGCCTCTTCTTCGGCTTTTTTCTTCGCTTCGTCCTCGGCCTTCTTCTTGGCGATGTCAGCCTGCTGCTTCTCGGCGGCTTTCTTCGCCTCGTCGGCCTTCTTGGCTTCGGCGGCTTGCTTGGCCTTGGCGGCTTCGGCGGCCTTGGCCGCGTCCTCGGCTTTTTTCGCCTCGGCGGCTTCGCGCGCCTCTTCGGCCTTTTGAGCGGCGTCGGCTTTCTTTTGTTCCGCAGCCTTGATGGCCTCCTGCTCGACCTTCTTCTGCTCCAGCTGCTCGACTTCAGTCTGGCGCGACGCGGTTTTCTTCGCTTCCCCGGCAATCTTCTGGTTGGTCTGGGTGGTCGCCTGGCTCTTAGACTTGAGCTGGTACAGGGTAGCCTGGACGATTGGCTTGGAAGGCGGCAGCTCAGGCGTCATGGCAAAACTGACGAACAGCAAGCCGAACACCAGCACATGCAGACCGATGGCCCAGACACTGGGCCAGAAGTAGCTTTCCGAGGCGGATGGCTCTCGCTGTTGCATCAGGGCGCCTCGGTAATCAGGCCAACGTTACCGACACCGGCCTTCTGCAACCCGCCCATGGCACCCATGACCGCGCCATAGTCGACCGCCTTGTCACCCCGAATGAATACCTGGGTCTGCTTGCCCTGGTCACGGCCGGCGGCAATGATCTTGGTCACGGCATCGGTCATGGCCGGCAGGGTCATGGCCTTGTCCATCTGCTTGTCGGTATCGACTTCGCTGCCGAGGTTCCAGTAATAGGTCTTGTCGGCCTTGATGGAGATGGTGAGGATCTGGACGTTGTTGTCCTGCGGCAAGGCTTCGCTGGAAACCTTGGGCAGGTCTACCTTCACGCCCTGGTTGAGCATGGGCGCCGTCACCATGAAGATGACCAGCAGCACCAGCATCACATCGATGTAGGGCACCACGTTCATCTCGGCGACGGGCTTGCGTTTGTGGCGAACTCGGGCCATGGGCTTCTACCTGATTACTCTTCGCTGGTGTGCACTTTACGGTGCAGGATCGCCTGGAACTCGTCGGCGAAGGTGTAGTAACGGCCGATCAGCACTTCGCTGCGCGCGGCAAAACGGTTGTAGGCAATGACCGCCGGAATTGCCGCGAACAGGCCGATGGCCGTAGCCACCAGGGCTTCGGCGATACCCGGGGCAACGGTGGCCAGGGTCGCTTGCTGGGCGCTGGCCAGGCCGCGGAAGGAGTTCATGATGCCCCATACGGTACCGAACAGGCCGATGTACGGGCTGGTGGAACCGACGGTGGCCAGGAACGGCAGGCTCTGCTCGAGCTTTTCTTCTTCGCGCGAGATGGCCACGCGCATGGCACGGCCCACGCCTTCCATGACCGCATCCGGGTCTACACCCGGCTGCTGGCGCAGGCGCGAGAACTCTTTGAAGCCGGCACGGAATACTTGCTCCACGCCGGAATCCGGGTCTGGGTTGCTGCCTGCCTGACGGTACAGTTTGGACAGGTCGATGCCCGACCAGAAGCGCTCTTCGAAGGCATCCAGCGCACGACGACCGGCGCGCAGCATGGCGCTGCGCTGGAAGATCATGATCCATGAGGTGACCGAGGCGGCCACCAGGGTCAGCATTACCAGCTGAACCACCACGCTGGCATTACTGACCAGACTCCACATGGAGGTATGGTCGACGACGTTAGCTTCCACGCTTATTCTCCTGCGTTCGATTGATTACCCGAGCCGTCCGCCGCAAAAGCGTCGCGCAGCTGGGGGGGTATGGCTCGGGGTTTGAAAGTGTCAGCACGCACTGCGGCCACCAGGAACTGCCCCTCGCAGAGCAGCGTTTCATCGTTTTCGCGCCAAACCTGCTGGACGAAACGCAGGCTGGCGCGATTGAGTTCAAGTACTTGCGCGGTGACCCGCAGTTGGTCGTCCAGCCGCGCCGGCGCGTGGTAGCGCGCTTCGCTGGAATGGACCACGAACAGCAGATTGTCTTCGGCCAGTTGCGACTGGGAGAACCCCAGGTGCCGCAGGCGTTCGGTGCGCGCGCGCTCCATGAATTTCAGGTAGTTGACGTAATACACCACGCCACCGGCATCGGTATCCTCGTAATAGACGCGACAACGGTGTGCGAACGGTTCCAGGCCATTTTGCGCGCGCATACTCTAGTGCTTACTCCTCGGCTTGCCAATCCGCTGTGGCAACTGTTTTTACGTCATTAATGTCTTATTGCCAGCAACCATTCGGCGTGCCTGCGGTAGGACCACGAAAAGTCGGTTTCGATCTGTCATTCATCGCCCGGTTCCGAATAATCTGCGCCCTCCCCCAGGCGCCCTGGAATATTCAGGCCGAAGTGCAGGTAGGCATGCCGTGTGACGACGCGGCCACGCGGCGTGCGCATGATGTAACCCTGTTGAATCAGGTAAGGCTCGAGTACGTCTTCGATGGTATGGCGCTCTTCGCTGATGGCCGCCGCCAGGTTGTCGACGCCCACTGGGCCGCCATCGAACTTCTCGATCATGGTCAGCAACAGGCGACGGTCGGAATGGTCAAAACCGCGCTCGTCGACGTCCAGCAGGTTCAACGCCATGTCAGCCACGGCCTTGGTGATCTGGCCCTTGCCGCGCACCTCGGCGTAGTCACGCACGCGGCGCAGCAGGCGGTTGGCGATTCGTGGCGTGCCACGGGCGCGGCGGGCAATTTCGTAGGCACCCAGGTCCTCGATGGCCAGGCCAAGAATATTGGCCGAGCGGCTGACGATGGTGGCCAGGTCCTTGTCGCTATAGAACTCCAGGCGCTGGACGATGCCGAAGCGGTCACGCAACGGGTTGGTGAGCATCCCGGCACGGGTAGTTGCACCGACGAGGGTGAACGGCGGCAGGTCGAGCTTGATCGAACGGGCCGCTGGCCCTTCGCCGATCATGATGTCGAGCTGGAAGTCTTCCATGGCCGGGTACAGCACCTCTTCGACAACCGGCGACAACCGGTGGATCTCGTCGATGAACAGCACGTCGTGCGGTTCGAGGTTGGTCAGCATGGCCGCCAGATCACCCGGGCGCTCCAGAATCGGCCCAGAGGTGCTCTTCACCGAAACGCCCATTTCATGGGCGATGATGTTGGCCAGGGTGGTCTTGCCCAAGCCTGGGGGGCCGAAGATCAGCGTGTGGTCGAGCGACTCGCTGCGCCCGCGAGCAGCCTGGATGAACAACGACATCTGCTCGCGCACCACCGGCTGACCGATGTACTCGCTCAGGCTCAGCGGCCGGATCGCACGGTCCTGGACTTCTTCACGGTCGCGGCCACTGGCGGCGATCAGGCGGTCGGCTTCGATCACTTGGCAATCATCCCTTTCAGGCTGCGGCGGATCAGTTCTTCACTGCTCAAGCCGGCCTTGTCCTTGATCGCGGCAATCGCCTTGCTGGCTTCCTGCGGCTTGTAGCCCAGCGAGACCAGGGCACTGACTGCATCGGCCTCGGCGCTTGATGCGCTGGCGGCCGGCAACGGCCCATCCGACACCAGGGTAAACATGGCCGGCGAGGTTTCCCAGGCCTTGAAGCGGTCCTTGAGTTCGACCAGCAGGCGTTCGGCGGTTTTCTTGCCGACCCCCGGCACGCGTACCAGGGCCGAAGTATCCTGGGCCTGGACGCAACGTACCAGCTCGTCGACCTCCAGCCCGGACATCAACGCCAGGGCCAGCTTGGGCCCTACGCCGTTCAGGCGGATCAACTCGCGGAACAGCTCGCGCTCGCGCTTTTCGGCAAAACCATAGAGCAGGTGGGCGTCTTCGCGCACCACCAGATGGGTATGCACTGTAACGGTGTCGCCCACTTTGGGCAGACGGTACAGCGTGGTCATGGGCACTTCGAGCTCGTAGCCCACGCCATTGACGTCGATAATCAGGTGCGGCGGCTGTTTTTCCGCCAGGGTGCCGCGCAAACGTCCAATCACGTTCCGATCCTTCCTCTCGGGGAGCCGGTCAACGACCGCTCAACCCTATCAGCAAATGCGGCGGGTGAATGCTTCACCCGGACAAATTTTGTATCTGCGCATGAAGCGCTCAAAGACGCAAGCGCCCGCCGCGTCGGCGTGCGGTGGCCAGGCCATGGGGCACCAGGCTGGAACGGGTATGGGCATGGCACAGGGCAATGGCCAGCGCATCGGAGGCATCGATCTGCGGCTTTTGCGTCAGTTTCAGCAGGTGCATGACCATCATCATCACCTGTTCCTTGTTGGCCCCACCGGTGCCGGCCACGGCTTGCTTGACCTGAGTGGCGCTGTATTCAGCGATTTCCAGGCCGGCTTCGGCAGCGGCAACGATAGCAGCGCCACGCGCCTGGCCGAGCTTCAGCGCCGAGTCGGCGTTGCGGGCCATGAACACCCGCTCGATGCCCATGGTTACCGGGCCGTGCTGGGTGATGATTTCACTGACACCACGAAAAACGATCTGCAGCCGCTCGTGCAGCTCGCCGCTGCCGGTGCGGATACAACCCGACGCCACGTACTCGCAACCACGGGCGGTCTGGCGGACGACGCCGTAGCCGGTGATTCGCGAGCCGGGGTCGATACCTAGAATCAGAGTCATAGTGCCTGTCGTAAAGAACTAACGTTGCAAGACCATAGGGGCCGCTGCGCGGCCCATCGCCGGCAAGCCAGCTCCCACAGGTACAGCACAAGCTTCAAGAAAAGCGCGGTACCTGTGGGAGCTGGCTTGCCGGCGATGGGCTGCACAGCAGCCCCAATAGCAGCCTTGACTCGGCGAGTCTGCAGACCTTAGCCGAGGTTTTCCATGATCTCGTCGGAAATCTGGGCGTTGGAGTAGACGTTCTGCACGTCATCCAGGTCCTCGAGCATGTCGATCAGCTTGAGCACCTTCTCGGCACCCTCCTGGTCGAGTTCGGCACTGGTGGTCGGCTGCATCACGATTTCCGCGTCAGCGGCCTTGAAGCCGGCCTCTTCGAGGGCGTTACGCACGGCATAGAAACTGTTGAACGAGGTGAATACCTCGAACGAACCGTCGTCGTTGGCTACCACGTCGTCGGCATCGGCCTCCATCGCCGCTTCCATCAACGCGTCTTCGTCCGCGCCCGGCGCAAAGCTGAGCTGCCCCTTGCGCTCGAACAGGTAGGCCACCGAGCCATCAGTACCGAGGTTGCCGCCACACTTGGTGAAGGCATGGCGCACGGCGGCGGCGGTACGGTTGCGGTTGTCGGTCATGGCTTCGACCATGATCGCCACGCCACCCGGGCCGTAACCTTCGTAGCTGAGCTCCTCGACGTTGTCGCTTTCGTTGGTGCCAGCACCACGGGCCACGGCGCGGTCGATGATGTCGCGGCTCATGTTGGCGCCCAGGGCCTTGTCCAGCGCCAGGCGCAGGCGCGGGTTGGATGCCGGGTCAGGGCCGCCCTGCTTGGCAGCGACCGTCAGTTCGCGGATCCACTTGGTGAAGACCTTGCCTCTCTTGGCATCCTGGCGCTCTTTGCGGTGCTTGATGTTCGCCCACTTGGAATGACCAGCCATAACGACTCCGTTTTCCTTGAATCACAAACAGCCCCGCCCCATGACGGGGCGGGACGGGAAAATGCCTGCGCCGAAACGCAAAGGCGCATCCATGTGGATGCGCCCGGGACTGCTTATTCGACCTTGGTCTGTTCACGCAGTCGGATGTGCAGCTCGCGCAGGGCCTTGGCGTCGACCAGGCCAGGGGCCTGGGTCATGACACACGCGGCGCTCTGGGTTTTCGGGAAGGCAATCACTTCACGAATGGACTGGGCGCCAGTCATCAGCATGACCAGGCGGTCCAGGCCGAAGGCCAGGCCACCGTGAGGCGGTGCACCGAACTTCAGGGCGTCGAGCAGGAAGCCGAATTTCTCTTCCTGTTCTTCGGCTTCGATACCCAGCAGGCGGAACACGGCCTGCTGCATCTCTTTGCGATGGATACGGATCGAACCGCCACCCAGCTCGGTACCGTTCAGGACCATGTCATAGGCACGCGACAGCGCGGTAGCCGGGTTGGCCTCGAGCTCTTGCGGGGTGCACTTCGGCGCGGTGAACGGGTGGTGCAGCGCGGTGAAGCTGCCGTCTTCGTTCTCTTCGAACATCGGGAAGTCGACGACCCACATCGGTGCCCACTCGCAGGTCAGCAGCTCGAAATCGTGGCCCAGGCGGATACGCAGCGCGCCCAGCGCTTCGCTGACCACCTTGAACTTGTCGGCACCGAAGAACACGATGTCGCCGTCTACGGCGCCAACGCGGTCGAGGATGGTGTTGAGGTTGGCCTCGGGGATGTTCTTGACGATCGGCGACTGCAGGCCTTCGACACCCTTGGCGCGCTCGTTGACCTTGATGTAGGCCAGGCCCTTGGCACCGTAGATGCCGACGAACTTGGTGTACTCGTCGATCTTGCTGCGCGGCATGCTGGCGCCGCCTGGCAGGCGCAGGGCGGTTACACGGCACTTCGGATCGTTGGCCGGGCCGGCGAACACCTTGAAGTCGACATCCTTGAGCTGGTCGGCAACGTCAACCAGTTCCAGCGGGTTACGCAGGTCTGGCTTGTCGGAACCGTAGCGGCGCATGGCTTCTTCGAAGGTCATGTGCGGGAATTCGCCGAATTCCAGGTCGAGCACTTCCTTGAACAGCTTGCGGATCATGCTTTCGGTCAGGCCCATGATCTCGTTTTCATCGAGGAAGCTGGTCTCGATGTCGATCTGGGTGAATTCCGGCTGGCGGTCGGCACGCAGGTCTTCGTCACGGAAGCACTTGGCGATCTGGTAGTAACGGTCGAAGCCGGCCACCATCAGCAGCTGCTTGAACAGCTGTGGCGACTGCGGCAGGGCGAAGAAGCTACCGGCGTGGGTACGGCTAGGTACCAGGTAGTCGCGCGCGCCTTCCGGGGTAGCACGGGTGAGGATTGGGGTTTCGACGTCGAGGAAGCCATTTTCGTCAAGGAAGCGACGGATGCTGCTGGTGATGCGCGAGCGCAGGCGCAGCTTGTCGGCCATTTCCGGGCGACGCAGGTCGATGAAGCGGTAGCGCAGGCGGGTTTCTTCGCCGACGTCGGAGTACTCGTTCAGCGGGAACGGTGGCGTTTCTGCTTCGTTGAGCACGGTCAGCTGGTAGCCGAGGATTTCGATGGCACCGGACGCCATGTTGGCATTCACTGCACCCTCAGGGCGCTTGCGAACCTTACCGGTCAGCTGCACGACGTATTCGCTGCGCACGCGGTCGGCAGCGGCGAAAGTTTCGGCGCGATCCGGGTCGAACACGACCTGGGCCATGCCTTCGCGGTCACGGATGTCGAGGAAGATCACCCCGCCGTGGTCGCGGCGCCGATGGACCCAGCCGCAAAGGGTGACTTCCTGGCCGTCCAGGCTCTCGTTCAGTTGGCCGCAATAATGGCTGCGCATCATGATGGTGGTTTCGCTTCTCGTGATTCGTGTATTCGGTGGAGGCCTTGGCCGCCCGGAGGGCTAATACTGCAAGACCCGGTCACAGCATTCAACTCAGTCGGCCTTGTCGCCGCCTGCCAGATTCTTTTTCGCCCCGGTCTTGAAGTCGGTTTCGTACCAACCATTACCGCTCAGGCGGAAGCCTGGGACCGACAGCAGCTTCTTCAGCGCTGGCGCCTGGCAGGCCGGGCAATCGGTCAGCGGCGCGGCGCTGATCTTCTGCAGCACTTCCATACGGTGCTCGCAGGATGCACATTGATAGTCATACAGGGGCATGGGTGTCTCTCGTCAACCAAAACGCTGGCTGCGGGGGCAGCAAAAAGCGGGATTATATATGGTTAGCAAGCACTGCGCAGCCCGCCAGGCGATCAGCGCGCACTTGGCGGGTTCTGCAGCCACGCCACGCAGATGACCCGGATCAGGCCGCTGAAGTTGCGCACGCCACCCTGGCGCAGGTGGATCTCGCGGTCAACGTAGGACAGCACCGCGCTGACCGAGCAACGGTTGGCAGCGGCAATGCGCTCGAGGATCTGCCAGTAGACGGCCTCCAGGCGCAGGCACGTGGAAAAGCCGTTGAGGCGCACGGAGCGCGACACCGGCTGGATCTGCAACATGTCGAAATCCGCCTTGAACGGATCGATGCACGGTTTCCCCGGCCAACGCCCCTGGCCATTCACACGCTTGCTCGCTTGCATCATGCGCCACACTTCCTCGTCACAGGTACCAGGTGGCCTATGAAGCGCTGATGGGCGCGGTTAAAGCAGCGGCAAAGTGTTCCTGCACAAACACTGATTGTCATGCACGACGCGGCCCCTGTGGGAGCGGACGAGCCCGCGAACACCGGCGTAGCCGGTGCCAGCCACCGCGCTGGATTCTTCGCGGGCACGCCCGCGCCCACAGGGTCCGCGTCGTGCTTATGAATCGAGTTCTCTGCGCGACAGCGCAGCCCGTAGGGCTGTGTTATCTCCCACAGGGTTATGTGACAGCCTGGGTAATTATTTGCCGTCGAGCAGCACCCGCAGCATCCACGCGGTCTTCTCGTGCACCTGCATGCGCTGGGTCAGCAGGTCGGCGGTCGGTTCGTCACTGACCTTGTCGACTACCGGGAAAATACTGCGCGCCGTGCGCACCACAGCCTCCTGCCCTTGCACCAACTGGCGGATCATCTCTTCCGCAGCGGGTACCCCTTCCTCCTCCTTGATGGACGAGTGCCGGGCATAAAATGCGTACGACCCCGGCGCCGGGAAGCCCAGGGCCCGGATGCGCTCGGCAATGGAATCCACCGCCAGCGCCAATTCGTTGTACTGCTCTTCGAACATCAGGTGCAGGGTGCGGAACGACGGCCCTGTGACGTTCCAGTGAAAGTTATGGGTTTTCAGATACAGCACGTAGGTATCCGACAACAAGCGGGACAGCCCATCAACGATGGATTTGCGATCTTCTTCACTGATACCGATATCGATTGCCATGAAGTTCCCCTTTGCATAAGGCTTGAGACTCAAGCGGGCGACGACCACTGTAGCAATACTTGGCGCCTGTCGCATGTGACATGGCGCAACACATCGCCCGCCGGGCGGCCTGCGGTTTGAGTAGCCTGCGGCTTTACTGTTAAATAGGCAGCGTGCCACCCGTGCGGACTGTTATTGCCGGGTGCATAGGCTGGCCTGCCACGTGTTTGCGCTCTACACCTCATGCGCACCGTGCTGCCCGCTCTTCCTGTGATCGGCCTTATCAACTGTGAGCCAACCCCATGTTCAAGATCGTCCATCTGGTGACGGGCGTGGCAGCTTTGCTGCTATCGCTCATACCCAGCCTGAAAACCGAAGCAACCCCCTTCCTCCTGCAACCCGACGCGGTCTACCTGGCACTGCTTGGCCTGCTCAACCTGGTCCTGGCGCCAGTCGTGCCCCTGTATTACCGAGGCGCGCGCCAGCAACTGCAGCACCTGGCCTGCGCCTTGCTGGTAGTTGCCGTGGTGCTACAGACCCTGACGCTGCTGGCCCGCCCGGAAATGGGCAACCTGGCAGCACTGGTCTGCGCCACGCTGGCCGTCGCCTTGCACCTGGCCGTGGGCTTTGCGCGCAGCCCGCGCAAGCCACGCAACAGCCAGCACACCGCCCCAGATACCGGTAACCGCGATACCGGCACCGTGAAGTGGTTCAATACGTCCAAAGGCTTTGGCTTCATTTCCCGTGATTCGGGTGATGATATCTTCGTGCACTTTCGCGCCATTCGCGGGGAGGGTCACCGCATCCTCGTCGAAGGCCAGCGCGTGGAATTCTCGGTGATGCACCGCGACAAAGGCCTGCAGGCCGAGGATGTGGTGGCCGTGACCCGCCGCTGATACCGCCAGCCCCAGCACGAATGCCCCCACAGGCCTGACTACCGCCCTGTGGGGGCCCCTGCAACCGATCAGAACAGTGATCAGCGCATCAATAATGCGGCGGCGGCGCCTCGTCCCCTTCGCTACCGAATTGCCCCACCATCTCTTCATGACGCTTTATCAGCTCGGCCACCTGCAGCTGCAGGCGCTCGATCACCTTCGCCTGCTCGACCACCACATCATTCAATGCCTGGAGAGTGTCATCCTGGAACGCCTGGCGGGTTTCCAGTTCGATCATGCGCATTTCCAGTGACATGTCAGGCCTCCTGATAACCGGCCAGCCCCAGGTCGCGCACACGCTGGCGTAGCGCCTGCAGCTGGGCATCGGTATAGGCCACTGGCGGGCACTTGCCCCAGACCGGGGCGGGCCAGGCAGCGTCGTCACGGCGGCGCACGATCACGTGCATGTGCAACTGGCTTACCACATTGCCCAAGGTTGCCACGTTCATCTTGTCGGCGCCGTAGCTGGCCTTCAACGCTTCTGCCAACAGGGTGGTCTCCTGCCACAGTTGCTGCTGCTCGTGCACATCCAAATCGAACAACTCACTCACCTCAGCACGCTTGGGCACCAGGATGAACCACGGGTAATTGGCATCCTTGCTCAGCAGCAGCTGGCACAGCGCAAACTCCCCCAGCACCAGGGAATCCTGCTGCAGACGCGAATCGAGGACGAACACGGCATATCTCCTTAAGACAAAACGACCCGCATGGCGCGGAAAACATGGGTGGCAAGAATACCCTGCACAATCCCGGTAACACAGCGCTACTTTTCGCACCAAAATGAGGCCATCTACCCACCCCTGCCGCACCTGCCACCCCACAAACGACTCTGGATGAACAAATGGCGGTAACACATTGACTTTTATGAGCGCGCTTTAAATTTTAATGATTCTCAAACTCAACAATACCAAAACGGCGCTCGACCCCGTGTTTACGGCACTTTCCGACCCTCGGTAGGGGGTTTTGTGAAAATTTCATGAACTGTTGCGAATTTTGAGCACGCTTGTTGCATTCCTTTCACGCCAAGTCGGCACGGCATCTGCAATGGCAGGTGTACGCGACAAATAACAACAGCGGCATTGGTTACCAGGGAGTTTCTTAAGCTGGCGTCGGTAGTTACCGATTCATGGCGGCTAAAGAAGCAGCGCTGGGGTTATACGGCCCTATATTGGGGCGTGATTTGCGACATGGAAATACCTGAACGCGACATGGTGGAAAAGTTCCGTAAAGAGTCTCTATCGCCGTATCGCCAAGAACAGTCAGCGTGCTATACATTTTCGCCGACATAACAAGAAAGAGCTGCTCCATATAACTAAAACACTTGCACGCAGCGGTACTCTTCCTAAAAACCAAAGGAGCAAATCACGATGCGCGTGATGAAGTGGAGCATGATCGCCCTGGCCGTTACGGCAGGGACCTCGCAGTTGGCAATGGCCTCCGCACAAGATGAGTCCAAAGGTTTCATCGAAGACAGCAAGCTGAACGTCAAGACCCGCATGCTGTATTTCAGCCGTGACTTCCGCAACAACGCGCCTGGCAGCCAGAGCCGCGTGGAAGAAACCGGCCTTGGCTTCCTGGGCACCTTCGAATCCGGCTTCACCCAAGGCACCGTAGGCTTCGGCGTCGACGCCATCGGCATGCTCGGCCTGAAACTGGACAGCGGCCGCGGCCGCGCCGGCACCGGCCTGTTCCCGACGGGCTCGGACGGTCGCTCGCAAGATGACTACTCGGAAGCGGGCGGCGCGGTAAAAATGCGCATCTCCAACACCGTACTGAAGTGGGGCGACCAGTTCACCGCACTGCCAGTATTCGCAACCGACGACAGCCGCTTGCTGCCAGAAGTTGCCGAAGGTGGCCTGATCACCAGCAACGAAATTGCCGGCCTCACCCTGCACGCCGGTCACTTCACCGCACTGAACGCCCAGGCCCAGACTTACCACGACAGCCTGCGGCTGACCGAAGCCAATGTCTTTGGTGGCACCTACGCCCTCTCCGACAACCTCAGCACCAGCGTTTACTACTCGCGCGTCGAAGACCACTTCCGCAAGTGGTACGGCAATATCAACTGGGCGCTGCCGATCAGCGACAAGCAAGGCCTGGTGTTCGACTTCAACATCTATGACACCAAGTCCATCGGCAACAACCTGACCGGTGCATTCGTCAGCAAGTCCGACGGCAGCAACGAACTGGACAACATCGCAGCCAGCCTCTCGGCCGCGTACAACGTCGGCGCCCACACCTTCACCCTGGCCTACCAGAAGGTCACCGGTGACGGCGACTACGCCTACGGTGTAGACGGTGGCGGCACGGTCTTCCTGGCCAACTCCGTGGCCCGTTCCGACTTCAACGCCGAAGACGAAAAATCCTGGCAGGCTCGCTACGACCTGAACTTCGCTGAGTTCGGCGTACCCGGCCTGAGCTTCATGACCCGCTATGTACGTGGTACCGGTGCAACCACCCGCACCACCGACAGCGGCAAGGAATGGGAACGCGACATCGACGTCAAGTACGTGATGCAGAGCGGCCCGGCCAAGGACCTGAGCTTCCGCGTCCGTCAAGCCACCTACCGTTCGGCCGATGGCGTTTACTACGGTTCGCCTTCGATCGACGAACTGCGCCTGATCGTGGAGTACCCGCTGAGCATCCTGTAAGCCTGGCTTGCAGTGCCCCGCACCTGAAAAGCCCGGCGACCTCGCCGGGCTTTTTCTTGGCTGACAAGCGTCACGCCCTGGGGCATCCTGTACGCCTTCGTTTCACCCCCGTACAATGCGGGGCTATTTCAACGTCTTAGGCAATCGACACGGCTAACCATGCGCACCAGTCAATATTTGCTCGCCACCCAGAAAGAAACCCCTGCCGATGCAGTGGTCATCAGCCATCAGCTCATGCTGCGTGCCGGCATGATCCGCAAACTGGCCTCCGGCCTGTACACCTGGCTGCCGATGGGCCTGCGGGTAATGCGCAAGGTCGAGGCCGTGGTGCGTGAGGAAATGAACGCCGCCGGTGCCCTCGAAGTGCTGATGCCAAGCATCCAGCCCGCCGAGCTGTGGCAGGAGTCCGGCCGCTGGGAACAATACGGCCCGGAACTGCTGCGCCTCAAAGACCGTCATCAGCGTGACTTCTGTGTTGGCCCAACCCACGAAGAAGTGATCACCGACCTGGCCCGTAACGAGCTGTCCAGCTATAAACAGCTGCCGCTCAACATGTACCAGATCCAGACCAAATTCCGCGATGAAATCCGCCCGCGCTTCGGCCTGATGCGTGGCCGCGAGTTCATCATGAAAGACGCCTACTCGTTCCATGCCGACCAGGCTTCCTTGCAGGAAACCTATGACCGCATGCACCAGGCCTACAGCAACATATTCACGCGCCTGGGCCTGGACTTCCGCCCAGTGCAGGCCGACACCGGCTCGATCGGCGGCAGCTACTCGCATGAATTCCACGTACTGGCCGAGTCTGGCGAAGACGACGTGATCTTCAGCGACAGCTCCGACTACGCCGCCAACATCGAAAAGGCCGAGGCCATCCCACGGGAAACCGTGCGCCCCGCGCCTACCGAAGAGCTGCGCCTGGTCGATACGCCAAACGCCAAGACCATTGCCCAGCTGGTGGAAAACTTCGGCCTGCCGATCGAGAAAACCGTCAAGACCCTGATCGTGCGCGGCGCCGAAGAGGGCAAGCTGGTGGCCCTGATCGTTCGTGGCGACCACGAGCTGAACGAAATCAAGGCCACCAAGCTGGAGCAGGTTGCCGACCCGCTGGTAATGGCCACCGAAGCCGAACTGCGCGAGGCGATCGGTGCCGGCGCCGGCTCGCTGGGCCCACTGAACCTGCCGCTGGAATGCATCATCGACCGCTCGGTGGCGCTGATGAGCGACTTCGGTATTGGTGCCAACATCGATGACAAGCACTATTTCGGCGTGAACTGGGAGCGCGACCTGCCAGTGCCACAGGTAGCCGACCTGCGCAATGTGGTTGAAGGCGACCCGAGCCCGGACGGCCAAGGCACCCTGATCATCAAGCGTGGCATCGAAGTCGGGCATATCTTCCAGCTGGGCACCAAGTACAGCGAAGCGCTGAAGTGCCAGGTGCTGGGCGAGAACGGCAAGCCGGTCGTGCTGTCGATGGGTTGCTACGGCATCGGCGTATCGCGCGTGGTGGCAGCCGCCATCGAGCAGAGCTACGACGACAAAGGCATCATCTGGAACGACGCCCTCGCCCCGTTCCAGATCGCCCTGGTACCGCTGCGCTACGAAACCGAAGCGGTTCGCGAGGCAACCGACAAGCTGTACGCCGAACTGACCGCCGCCGGCTACGAAGTACTGCTGGACGACCGCGACAAGAAGACCAGCCCCGGCATCAAGTTCGCCGATATGGAGCTGATCGGCATCCCGCACCGCATCGTGGTCAGCGATCGCGGCCTGGCCGAAGGCAACCTGGAGTACAAGCACCGCACCGAGCAGGACGCCCAGCCGTTGCCGCTCAATGAAGTGCTGACCTTCCTGCAGGCCCGCGTTCGCCGCTGATAACCAATGCACGAGTAATCATGTTCAAGCGAAGTACCTTTACCCGGGGGGGCGCCGCACTGTGCGGTGCCCTGCTCGTCAGCGGCTGCGCCAACCAGATGTCCCAGCGCAGCGACCATGAAGAGCGCGTGGAGCGCAAACTGCTCGCCCACACCCTGCAGATCGATGTCGGCGAGCCGAAGGTGATGGAGCTGCCGCAACGGCGTGTGCGCGTGCATGAGCAAAAGCGTTTCGAAGTGACCGAATTCGAAGTCACCCGCCGCTATGATCGCTACACGCCTTACCAGCCCTGGCGGGAGATCTACGAGATCCCGCTGGGTGCGGTGGCCGTTGTGGCGGGGGTTGGCGCCAACGTGGTCAATGTCTTCGCCTTGGGCAACCTGCCGCAAAGCATGACCCACGACTGGCTCAGCTATGGGGTGGACGGGCTCAACCCGTTCATGAACGTAGCGTCCAATGGCCGCGCCCAGCAGAACCTCGCCGGGATCAGCGAAGTGCAGAAAGGCCAGCGTGAAGAATCCACCAGCATGCCGTGGAGCGAACGCTTGGTCGAGGTCAAGGCTGGCAAAATGACTCACGAGCTGACCACCGACCGTAGCGGCGTACTGCGCCTGAACCTGCTGGACAGCCCGTTTTCGGAGCAGAACCTCAACCACGTCGGCACCCTGCACCTGCAAGTGCTCGACGAGGACAACGGGGTCCGTGGCGACGCCAGCCTGCTGGTCAGCGCCACCCTGCGCAACAAGCTGCATGAGGCCCATGAGCTGATCTTCGATGACCTCGAAGATGACGATGTCAGCCAGTGGGTACACCGGGTCAAGCGCCTGTCCGAGCTGGGCCTTGAAGAAGAAGCCAGCGAAATGGAACAGAGCCTGATCGAGCTGACCCGCAACGACCCGGAACTGCAGCAGGAGTTTCTGCAGTCGCTGACCAAGGCTACCGGGCGATTGGTGGCTGACCCGGGGGCGCAATAACCCGGCCTCTATCGCGATTACCCTGTAGGAGCGGCCTTGCGTCGCGATGGGCTGCGCAGCAGCCCCAGGCATTCGGCATTGCTGCTTGAATTGCCGGGGCTGCTGCGCCGACCACCGCGGCGCAAGGCCGCTTCTTTATATAGGCGCAAACAGCTCCAGCTGTTCATGCGCCCCGCGCAGATCGCGAAACCTTACCCCTACCCCCAACAAACGCACCGGCTTGCCACCGCGGGCGAACGCCTGCCCCAGCAATTGCCGGTAACTTTCCAGGTCCCTGCCCGCCCCGGCCTGTTCCAGCGTGGTTTGGCTGAAGTCATGGAACTTGACCTTGACGAAAGGTTTCTCTGGCCGGTAACTGCTGTCCATGCGGGCGATGCGTTCGTTCAGGCTTTCCAGCAGTTCCGGCAAACGCGCCAGGCAACTGGCCAGGTCCGGCAGGTCGGTGTCGTAGGTATTTTCCACGCTGACCGACTGGCGCCGGCTATCGTTGTGCACCGCACGCTCGTCAATACCTCGCGCCAGCCCCCACAACCGCTCACCGAAACTACCGAACTCGCGCACCAGCGCCAGGCGCGACCAGTCACGCAGTTGCAGGCAGGTTTCGATACCCAGGCGCGTCAGTTTGTCTGCCGTGACTTTGCCCACGCCGTGCAGCCTGGCCACTGGCAAGGCCGCAACGAATGCCTCGACCTCATCGGGGGTAATCACGAACAGCCCGTTGGGCTTGCGCCAGTCGCTGGCGATCTTGGCCAGGAACTTGTTTGGCGCCACCCCCGCCGACACGGTGATATGCAGGGTACGCGCGACTCGCCGGCGAATATCCTCGGCAATACGGGTGGCGCTCCCCGAATACCATTGGCTGTCGCTGACATCCAGGTAGGCCTCGTCCAACGACAAGGGCTCGATCAGCTCGGTGTAGTCTCGAAAGATGGCATGAATTTCCCGCGAGGCTTCGCGATAGGCCTCGAAACGCGGCTTGACGATCAACAAGTCCGGGCACAGTTTCAGCGCGTGGCGCGATGCCATGGCCGAGCGCACACCGTAGGCACGCGCTTCATAATTACAGGTGGCGATCACGCCACGGCGCTCTGCCGAGCCGCCCACTGCCATGGGCCGCCCGGCCAGGCGCGGGTCGTCACGCATCTCGATCGCGGCATAGAAGCAATCGCAGTCAACGTGGATGATCTTGCGCAAAGACATGGATGACCGTCAGCACTGTAAATTCATACAGATAGTATCGCATGGGGCCGCCCGTTCAACAGCTGGCCCGCATGCCCACGCGATAATCGGCCTGAAAGGCCCGCCGCGCCTGAGCCGCATGCGGGTGTGATGCGCTAAGGGTTTGAACAAAAAAGGTTTTTTCAAAAAAATTGCTTGACACCAGCGCGCAAATCCGTAGAATTCGATCTCACAGGCGCGGGATGGAGCAGCCTGGTAGCTCGTCGGGCTCATAACCCGAAGGTCGTCGGTTCAAATCCGGCTCCCGCAACCAGTTTCGAGAAAAGGCCACTGTTAACGCAGTGGCCTTTTTCTTTGCCCATGAAAAAGCGATTTTCCAAAAAGTCTCGGTAAATCAAAAAGTAGCGCTTGACACACACGCTGCAAACTGTAGAATTCGCCCCACTGACGCGGGATGGAGCAGCCTGGTAGCTCGTCGGGCTCATAACCCGAAGGTCGTCGGTTCAAATCCGGCTCCCGCAACCAGATTCAAGATAAGGCCACTGTTAACACAGTGGCCTTTTTCTTTGCGCTTGAAAAAGGTCTCGAGCCAGAGTGTGAAAACACTTGACACCAGACCGGCACACTGTAGAATGCGCACCTCTGACGCGGGATGGAGCAGCCTGGTAGCTCGTCGGGCTCATAACCCGAAGGTCGTCGGTTCAAATCCGGCTCCCGCAACCATATTCGTCAGAACAAACCCCGCCTGTGTAACAGCAGCGCGGGGTTTGTTGCGTTTGTCTCCTGCCACTCGTATGACCGGGTCTACCGACCCAACCTGCGGTGTTGAGGGCTCATCCTCAGGATGAACTATCTTTAACGCTGCCGGACGACTGCAAGTCATGTTGTCCGGAGTAATATCCGGATACGTTTTCCAAAGGGACTTTCACTTGGCCGCACCTCTCCTCCACCTCGCGCTGCTTGCCCGGGGCAATTCATGACTACGCACAACCCCGAACCCCAGGTACCGCTCGCCACGGTGCTGCCAGGTGCGGTACAGCGCCTGCCGTTGCTCGAACGCCTGAGCCGCTACCGCCAGCCCATCGGCCTTGCGGTGACCCTGCTGCTGTTCACCATGGCCCTGATCGCTTGCCGCCACTTGCTCAGCGAGCTGGACATTTACGCCTTGCACGACGCCATGCTCAGTGTGCCGGCGCAGTCGCTGCTGGGCGCTTTTGTCGCGACGGTGGTGGGCTTCGTGATCCTGCTGGGCTATGAGTGGTCGGCCAGCCGCTATGCCGGGGTGAAGCTGCCGGCACCTACCCTAGTGCTGGGTGGTTTCAGTGCGTTCGCCATCGGCAACGCCATCGGCCTGTCGATGCTCTCGGGCGGCTCGGTGCGCTACCGCTTGTACGCCCGCCATGGGCTGGGCGCTGGCGAGGTCGCACGCATGACCGTTTTTGCCAGCCTGTCGCTGGGCTGCGCGCTTCCGCCCCTGGCCGCCCTGGCGACCTTGAGCGACCTGCGGGCTGCATCCAGCGCACTTGGCCTGGCCCAGGGCCTGCTGGCAGGCATCGCCAGTGCGGTGCTGGTCGCCTCTGCCCTGCTGGTCATCGGCTTGTACCGTCGGCGCCTTGCCGAACAGCCACTGGCCAATAACCTGCTGGTACAACTGGGGCGCCGCACCTTGCGCCTGCCGGATGCCCGCCTGACTACCCTGCAACTGCTGATCACTGCACTGGATGTGGCAGCTGCCGCTACCGTGCTGTACCTGCTACTGCCCGAAGCGCCCCCGTTCGGCGCGTTCGTGCTGGTGTATCTGCTGGCCTTGGCGGCAGGTGTGCTCAGCCATGTACCGGGCGGGGTCGGGGTGTTCGAGGCGATCCTGCTGGCGGCCTTTGCCAACCAGCTGGGTGCGGCGCCGCTGGCTGCCGCATTGCTGCTGTACCGGTTGATCTACGTAGTGGTGCCGCTGCTGCTGGCCTGCGTGTTGCTGTTGGCCAACGAAGCCCGACGCCTGCTGTTCGCCCAGCAGGCCATGAAGGCCGCCTCGGGCCTGGCTGCGCCTATCCTGTCGATCCTGGTGTTCCTGTCTGGTGTGGTGTTGCTGTTCTCCGGCGCCACCCCGGAAATCGACACGCGCCTGGAGCACATGGGCTTTCTGGTGCCACACCGGCTGATCGATGCATCGCACTTCGGCGCCAGCCTGATCGGCGTGCTGTGCCTGCTGCTGGCCCAAGGCCTGCGTCGGCGCCTGTCGGCCGCCTGGATGCTGACAATCGTATTGTTGCTGGTCGGTGCCCTGCTGTCGTTGCTCAAAGGCTTCGACTGGGAAGAGGCCAGCCTGCTGACCTTTACTGCCACCTTGCTCGCCGTGTTCCGGCGCTCGTTCTACCGCCCCAGCCGGTTGATGGAGCTGCCGTTCTCGCCGGTATTTCTGGTTGCAAGTGCCTGTGTTGTCGGGACCTCGGTGTGGCTGCTGCTGTTTGCCTACCAGGATGTGCCCTACAGCCATCAGCTGTGGTGGCAGTTCACGCTCGACGCTGACGCCCCCCGTGGCCTGCGCGCCGCCATGGGCAGCGCCTTGCTGTTGGCGGCCCTGGCACTGACCTGGCTGCTGCGCACCGCACCACCGGTGATCCACCTGCCTGACGAAGAAGAACTGCAGCGTGCCAACCGCATTCTGCTGGCTTCCGACCAGCCTGACGGCGGCCTGGCACTCACCGGCGACAAGGCCTTGCTGTTCCACCCACGGGACAATGCCTTCCTCATGTACGCCCGGCGCGGCCGTAGCCTGGTGGCACTGTACGACCCGATTGGCCCGGCCCAGGAACGGGCCGAGATGATCTGGCAGTTCCGCGACCTGTGCGACCTGCACCATGCGCGGCCGGTGTTCTATCAGGTACGCGCGGAAAACCTGCCGTTCTACATGGACATTGGCCTGACCGCGCTGAAACTGGGTGAAGAGGCCCGGGTCGACTTGCGCCGCTTCGACCTCGAAGCCAAGGGCAAGGAAATGAAAGACCTGCGTTATACCTGGAACCGCGGTGGACGCGATGGCCTGAGCCTGGAAATCCACGAGCCTGGCCAAGCACCGCTGGCAGAACTGAAGGAAATCTCCGATGCCTGGCTCGGCGGCAAGAACGTACGCGAGAAAGGCTTCTCGCTGGGGCGCTTCAGCCCGGACTACCTGCAGCACTTCCGGATTGCCCTGATTCGCTTCCAGGGCCGCCCGGTGGCCTTTGCCAACCTGCTTGAAACCCACAGCCACGAGCTGGCCAGCCTGGACCTGATGCGCGCCCACCCCGAGGCCCCCAAGCTGACCATGGAGTACATGATGATCGGCTTGATCTTGCACTATAAAAGCCGTGACTACGGGCGCTTCAGCCTGGGTATGGTGCCGCTCTCCGGCCTGCAGCCACGGCGTGGCGCGCCATTGACCCAGCGCCTGGGGTCATTGGTGTTCCGCCGTGGTGAGCAGCTTTACAACTTCCAGGGGCTCCGGCGCTTCAAGGACAAGTTCCAACCGGACTGGGAACCCCGCTACATGGCCGTGCCAGCCGGGCTCGACCCGCTGGTGGCACTGGCCGACACTGCCGCCCTCATTGCTGGCGGCCTGACTGGATTGGTGAAACGTTGATGACCCGACGCTATTGGCTGTACCTGCTGGTTCCCCTGTTGCTGGCTGCCCTGGGTGGCGGGCTGGCGTTCTGGCTGTGGACGCGCCCTGCCCCAGAGGCGCACCTGGAACAAATGAGCATCAATGACACCCCCATCACCCGGGTGACGCCAGGCGTGCACCCCAAAGTCAGCGTGGCCATCGGCGTGCCTCAGGACCAGGCGCTGAGCGACAAGCAACTGCTGGACCTGGCCCAGGCTGGCGAAGCGCAGCTGGTGCAGGTGATCCTGCCACCGAACGATTGCAGCAAGCAGCAACAGGCGCTGGACCAGGCCCTGAAGCAATTGCCGGCAAAACCCGACGTGGTCGCCGGTATCGGCCCTGGTGCCGCCCAGGCCTGGCGCTGGCTGGCCGGGCAGAGCGATGACAAGGCCCGCGCCATTTCCGTAGGCTTTGCCCTTGAGCAGCCCGGCTGCCAGGCGCCGTTGCCCAAATCGGCGGCGCATGGCCACTGGAGCGTGGCCTGGAACGACAACCCGGACGACGCCAGCGCCGCCTTCGTGCGTGACCAGGCCAATGCCGAAACCAGCATCAGCGATTACGACATCCACCTGCCGCAGGTGCTCAAGGCGCAACTGACCCAGGCCTTGCTCGGCCACGATGGCAACGCGCTGCCAGTCCCGGTAGTCGAGGTGCCGGCCGGGCAAACCACCGATACCGTCACCCTGTTCCTTTCCGGCGATGGCGGCTGGCGCGACCTGGACCGCGACGTCGCCGGCGAAATGGCCAAGCTGGGCTACCCGGTGGTGGGCATCGACACACTGCGCTATTACTGGCAGCACAAAACCCCCGAACAAAGCGCTGCCGACCTGTCCGAACTGATGCAGCACTATCGCCAGAAATGGGGCACCAAGCGCTTCGTGCTTGCCGGCTATTCATTCGGTGCCGATGTACTGCCGGCGATCTACAACCGCCTGCCGACCGAAGACCAGCAGCGTATCGACGCCGTGGTGCTGCTGGCCTTTGCCCGCAGTGGCAGTTTCGAAATCGAAGTCGAGGGCTGGCTAGGCAAGGAAGGCCAGGAAGCGCCAACCGGGCCGGAAATGGCCAAGCTGCCTGCCTCCAAGGTGGTGTGTGTGTATGGCGTCGAGGAAGCTGACGAAAGCGGCTGCACCGATGGCACGGCTGTTGGCGAGCGCATGAAACTGCCCGGCGGCCACCACTTCGACGAGAACTACCCGGCGCTGGCCAAGCGCTTGATTGGCGAAATCGAGACCCGCCAAGGCAAGGCAAGCGTGGCTGAGCAGAACTGACAAAAATCGGGGCCGCTTTGCGGCCCCTTGCCAATCAGATCTCGACCTGGGTCCCCAGCTCGATCACCCGGTTCAGCGGCAGGTTGAAGAAGCGCAGGTTGCCGTTGGCATTCTTCAGCAGGAAGGCGAACAGGTTGCCACGCCAGCGCGACATCCCCTCGAGCCGTGAGGCGATCACCGTCTCACGGCTGAGGAAGTACGTGGTGCGCATGGGGGTGAAGTCCAGGCCATCCAGATGGCACAGTTTCAACGCCGCCGGTACGTCCGGCTCGTCCATGAAGCCAAAATGCAGCAGCACGCGGAAGAAGCCGTCACCATAGGCTTCCACTTCGAAGCGCTCGTGCTCCGGCACCCGCGGCCGGTCCTCGCTGACCACCGTCAACAACACCACCTGGCTATGCAGCACCTGGTTGTGCAGCATGTTGTGCAGTAGCGCATGCGGCACGGCATCGGAACGCGCGGTCAGGAACACCGCCGTGCCTTCGACCCGGTGCGGTGGCTGAATGCGGATACTGCTGATGAACAACGGCAGCGGCAATGCCCCTTCATCGATGCGCTCGACCAGGATCTGCTTGCCACGCTTCCAGGTGCTCATCAGCAGGTACAGCACGCCCCCGGCCAGCACCGGGAAGGCGCCACCCTGGACAATTTTCGGCACGTTGGCGGCAAAGAACAGCCCGTCGACCAGCAGGAAACCGACCAGAATCGGCACCGCCAGCAGCGGCGGCCACTTCCACAGCAGCAGCATCACCGCCGACACCAGGATCGTGGTCATCAGCATGGTCCCGGTTACCGCAACGCCGTAGGCTGCCGCCAGCGCCCCGGAAGACTCGAAACCGATCACCAGCAGTACCACACCCACCATCAGGGTCCAGTTCACCGCACCGATATAGATCTGCCCTTGCTCGTCGCTGGAGGTGTGCTGGATCTGCATGCGCGGGATATAACCCAGCTGGATGGCCTGGCGGGTCAAGGAGAAGGCCCCGGAAATCACTGCCTGCGAGGCGATCACCGTGGCCAGGGTGGCCAGGCCGACCAACGGCAACAGCGCCCAGCCCGGTGCCAGCAGGTAGAACGGGTTGCGGGCCGCATCCGGATCCTGCAGCAGGAGCGCACCCTGGCCAAAATAGTTGAGCACCAGCGCCGGCAGCACCAGGATGAACCAGGCACGGGCGATAGGCTTGCGGCCAAAATGGCCCATGTCGGCATACAATGCCTCGGCACCGGTCAGCGCCAGCACCACCGCACCCAGAATGGCCACGCCCATCCCCGGGTGCACCACGAAGAAGTTGACCGCCCAGCCGGGGTTGAAGGCTTTGAGCACTTCCGGGCTTTGTGAAATGCCATGCACGCCCAGTGCACCGAGCACCACGAACCAGGTGACCATGATCGGGCCGAACAGCTTGCCGATCTTCTCGGTACCGTGCTTCTGCACCAGGAACAGGGCCACCAGCACCACCAGCGAAATCGGCACCACCCAGTGGTCGATACCGTCGAACGCCAGGCCCATGCCCTCTACCGCCGACAGCACCGACACCGCCGGGGTGATCATGCTGTCACCATAGAACAGCGAAGCGCCGATCAGGCCACAGATCACCATCAGTGTGCGCAGCCGCGGGTAGGCCGCCGTAGCCCGCCGCGCCAGCGCAGTCAGGGCCATGGTGCCGCCCTCGCCCTGGTTGTCGGCGCGCAGGATGAACATCACGTACTTGAACGACACCACCCACAGCAGCGACCAGAGGATCAGCGACAGGATCCCCAGTACGCCGTCATGGTTGACCGGCACCCCATAACCACCGGTAAAGACTTCCTTCAGGGTATACAGCGGGCTGGTGCCGATATCGCCATAAACCACCCCGACCGCTGCCACGAGCAGGCCCAGCGACCGCGTCGCACCCTGCTTACCCTCGTGCCCGCCCTCAGCGTGACTGCTTGCCTGAACCATCGACCACTCCCGCAGACGGCCATTACGGCCTTTCAGTATTCACTCTGCGACCAAGCACTCACTGCAGCTTGGCGCAACGGCGCGAAGCATAGCGCAGCGTTCGTCGTATTTCTGCTGGTCAAGCGTCCCTGCGCTCGCTAGAATTGCGCACTTTTTGATCAGAGGCGCCAAAAGCGCCCGTCAAGATCGCCCCCGATTCCGGCCGGGCGACCTGCATTCAATACCGAGGTTAGTCATGTCCACCACGCCCGCCACCCCCAAGGTAGGTTTCGTAAGCCTGGGTTGCCCCAAAGCCCTGGTCGATTCCGAGCGCATCCTGACCCAGCTGCGCATGGAAGGCTATGAAGTCGTGCCCACCTACGAGGATGCCGACGTGGTGGTGGTCAACACCTGCGGCTTCATCGACAGTGCCAAGGCCGAATCGCTGGAAGTCATCGGCGAAGCGATCAAGGAAAACGGCAAGGTCATCGTGACCGGCTGCATGGGCGTTGAAGAAGGCAACATCCGTGACGTGCACCCAAGCGTGCTGTCGGTCACAGGCCCGCAACAGTACGAGCAGGTGGTCAACGCCGTGCACGAAGTGGTGCCACCCCGCCAGGACCACAATCCGCTGATCGACCTGGTACCGCCACAAGGGGTCAAGTTGACCCCGCGCCACTACGCCTACCTGAAAATTTCCGAAGGCTGCAACCACAGCTGCAGCTTCTGCATCATCCCGTCGATGCGCGGCAAGCTGGTCAGCCGCCCGGTGGGCGAAGTGCTGAGCGAGGCCGAGCGCCTGGTGAAGGCCGGGGTCAAGGAGATCCTGGTGATTTCCCAGGACACCAGCGCCTATGGCGTTGACGTCAAGTACAAGACCGACTTCTGGAACGGCCGCCCGGTCAAGACCCGCATGCTTGAACTGTGCGAAGCACTGAGCAGCCTGGGTGCCTGGGTGCGCCTGCACTACGTGTACCCTTACCCGAATGTCGACGATGTGATCCCGTTGATGGCGGCCGGCAAGATCCTGCCGTACCTGGACATTCCGTTCCAGCATGCCAGCCCGAAAGTGCTCAAGTCGATGAAGCGCCCGGCTTTCGAAGACCGTACCCTGGCACGCATCAAGCAGTGGCGCGAACAGTGCCCCGAACTGGTGATCCGTTCCACCTTCATCGTCGGCTTCCCCGGCGAAACCGAAGAAGACTTCCAGTACCTGCTGGACTGGCTGACCGAAGCCCAGCTCGACCGCGTGGGCTGCTTCCAGTACTCGCCGGTGGAAGGCGCCCCGGCCAACGACCTGGGCCTGGATGAAGTGCCGGACGACATCAAGCAGGACCGTTGGGACCGTTTCATGGCCCACCAGCAGGCCATCAGCGCTGCCCGCCTGCAACTGCGCATCGGCAAGGAGATCGAAGTGCTGATCGACGAAGTCGAGGCGCAAGGTTCGGTAGGCCGCAGCTTCTTCGATGCCCCGGAAATCGACGGCAGCGTGTTCATCGATGGCGACCATGGCTTCAAGCCAGGCGACAAGGTTCGTTGCCGGGTGGTAGACGCCGACGAATACGACATGTGGGCCGAGCCGGTCTGACACCCACGCAGTACGCTGCGCACCATCGCCGGCCAGCAGCTCCTTTACCAGGGAGCTGCCTGGCCGATGATGGGCCGCGCAGGCGCACCGGCAATCCTTGGGCCTGTTGCGCTTTTAGCATCTATCGTTTCCTCAGCCCCAGAGGAACGTACCCCGATGCGCCAGCCATTGTCCCTGCAAACCCCGCACCTTAGCGACTACCCCGAACTGGCCCAGGTCTGGGAAGACTCGGTGCGCGCGACCCACGATTTTCTACCCGATGCCTATATCCGGCTGCTGCGTGAGCATGTGCTGTACCGCTACCTCGACGCCGTGATGCTGGTCTGCTGCAAGGACCGCCAGCGTATCTGCGGGTTCGCCGGGGTCGCCAGCAGCCGGGTGGATATGCTCTTCGTTGCCCCGGCCTACCGTGGCCAGGGCGTAGGCAGGCGCTTGCTGCGCTACGCCATCAACGAACTCAATGCCGAAACCCTGGACGTCAACGAGCAGAACCTGCAAGCCCTGGGCTTCTACCTGCATGAAGGTTTCGAGGTGGTCGGCCGCTCCCCTACCGACGGCCTTGGCCAACCCTACCCCCTGCTGCATATGCGCCTGCGGGGCACAGGCCAGTGCAGCGGCGACTGAATATGCCGCAGCAGGTCGCCGAAATGGCGCAAGTGACACAGATTCCCATCATCAACCGCGTAGGGGCAGGTACAATGGTCACCTTTCCCTGCCTCTGCGAATTGCGCCATGTCCGAACCCGTCCGCCTGTCCAAACGCCTCATCGAGCAGCTTGGCTGCTCTCGCCGCGAGGCCGAGCTGTACATTGAAGGAGGCTGGGTCACGGTCGATGGCGTGGTGGTCGAGCAGCCGCAGTTCAAGGTGGGGCAACAGCGCGTCGAGCTGTTGCCTGGCGCCCGCGCCGAGACCCTGGAGCCGGTGACCCTGCTGCTGAACCAGCCTGCCGACATGGACAGCGAAAGCGCCCGCGCCAGCATCAACATGGGCAGCCTCAGCGAAGCCCACCGCGAGGGCGTGCGTGCGCTGCACGGGCACTTTGCCCGGCAGGCTTGCGTCGCCCCACTGGAGCGCGGCGCCAGTGGCCTGCAAGTGTTCACCCAGGACTGGCGGGTGACCCGCAAGATCGAAGCCGACCTGCGCCGCCTGGAGCAGGAATTCATCGTTGAAGTGCGCGGCCAGACCACGCCCCAGGCACTGGAGCGCCTGGCCCGCGGTGCTACGCGCAATGACCGTGAGCTACCCAAGGCCAAGGCCAGCTGGCAGAACGAGACCCACCTGCGCATGGCCCTGAAAAACCCGCAGCCCGGGCAGATCGCCGAATTGTGCGCTTACCTGCGCCTGGAGCTGGTCGGCATGCGGCGCATTCGCCTGGGTGGCGTATCGATGGGCAAGTTGCCGCTGGGCCAATGGCGCTATGTGGCCACTACCGAACGTTTCTAAGTAATAGGCCGCGCTGGAACGCGCGGCACCTGAACAGGATTCAGCAGCAATGAACCACAACGACGTCCTGCGCAGCCTGCGCTACATGCTCAAGGTGAACGACGCCAAGATGGCCGAGATCATCGGCCTCTCCGGCCTCGAAGTGCACCCGCTGGTGCTCGCCACCTACCTGAAGAAAGAAGACGAAGAGGGCTTTGTGCGTTGCCCTGAGCGGGTGATGGCGCACTTCCTCGACGGCCTGGTGTTCTACCGTCGCGGCAAGGATGACAGCCGCCCGGCGCAACCGATCGAGCTGCCGGTGACCAACAACCTGATCCTCAAGAAGCTGCGGGTGGCTTTCGAACTCAAGGAGGACGACTTGCACGCGATCCTCAAGTCCGTGAACTTCCCGGTCAGCAAGCCGGAATTGAGTGCACTGTTCCGCAAAGCTGGCCACGACAACTACCGGCCGTGCGGCGACCAGTTGCTGCGCAACTTCCTCAAGGGCCTGACTTTGCGCGTGCGCGGCTGAGTGACCATGCAGCACACCGTTGCCCCGGTCGGTATCGTCCGTTCATGCTTCAAGGAAAAGTTTGCCATTCCACGCCAACCGCAGCTGGCTCCCGCCGCCCGCGGCGTGCTGGAGCTGCTGCCGCCGTTCGACCAGGGTGAGGCAGTCGAAGGCCTGGAGCAGGTCAGCCATGTCTGGCTGCTGTTCCTGTTCCACCAGGCGCTGGAAGACAAGCCACGCCTGAAGGTGCGGCCACCGCGCCTGGGTGGCAACAAGAGCATGGGCGTGTTCGCGACCCGCGCCACCCATCGGCCCAATGGCATCGGCCAGTCGGTGGTGCGCCTGGAGGGGGTTGAACCGGGGCGGCTGCTGCTGTCCGGGATCGACCTGCTGGACGGCACGCCGGTGCTGGACATCAAGCCCTACGTGCCTTACGCCGACAGCATTGCATGCGCCAGCAACCAGATGGCCAGCGCCGCGCCTGCAGCCATTGCCGTGCACTGGGTCGACAGCGCATTGGCGCAGGCCCGCGAGCATGCATTGCGGCTGGGTGAGCCGCTGGTGGCGCTGATCGAACAGTGCCTGGCCCAAGACCCACGCCCGGCCTACCAGGTACCTGCACCGGAACGGGTGTACGGGGTGAGGTTCTGGGATGTGCAGGTGCGCTGGCATTACCCGCAGCCGGAGGCGATCCGGGTGTTGGAGGTGGTGCTGGCCTGACCCGATTCAGGCTTGTTCGCTGTCCATTGTAGGAGCGGCCTTGCGTCGCGATGGGGCGCGTAGCGGCCCCGGGCCTTTAGCCATCCTGCAAGCTTGCCGGGGCTGCTACGCAGCCCTTTCGCGACGCAAGGCCGCTCCTACAAGGACCGCGCAGGCATGAAAAAGGCGACCCGAGGTCGCCTTTTTGCATTTCAAGCCGCTATCAACGAGCCGGGCCTTCAGCTACACCCAGGTCGTCGGTTGGGCGGGTATCAACCAGCGGTGCACCGCCGGACGCCAGCTCCGAGGCCAGCTTGTCGTTGTCCATTTCCTTGACCCACTTGGCCACGACCACGGTGGCAACGGCGTTGCCGACCAGGTTGGTCAGGGCGCGGGCTTCGGACATGAAGCGGTCGATACCGAGGATCAGCGCCAGGCCGGCAACCGGCAGGTGGCCCACCGCCGACAGGGTGGCAGCCAGCACGATGAAGCCCGACCCGGTGACGCCGGCAGCACCCTTGGAAGCCACCAGCAGCACCAGCAGCAAGGTGATCTGGTGGGTGATGTCCATGGTGGTGTCGGTGGCCTGGGCGATGAAGACCGCTGCCATGGTCAGGTAGATCGAGGTGCCGTCGAGGTTGAACGAGTAACCGGTCGGGATCACCAGGCCAACCACGGACTTCTTGGCACCCAGGCGTTCCATCTTGGCCAGCATGCGCGGCAGGGCCGATTCCGATGAGGAGGTGCCCAGCACGATCATCAGCTCTTCACGGATGTAGCGGATCAGTTTCAGCACGCTGAAGCCGTGGGCGCGGCAGATACCGCCCAGCACCACCAGCACGAACAACAGGCAGGTGATGTAGAAGCAGGCCATCAGGTAGCCCAGTTGCACCAGCGAACCCACGCCGTACTGACCGATGGTGAAGGCCATGGCACCGAAGGCGCCAAGCGGGGCCAGCTTCATGATCATGTTGATGATGTTGAACATGACATGGGCGAAGCGGTCGATCATGTCCAGCAGCGGCTTGCCGTAGCTGCCCAGGCGGTGCAGGGCGAAGCCGAACAGGACCGAGAACATCAGCACTTGCAGGATATCGCCGTTGGCGAATGCACCGACCACGGTGTTGGGGATGACGTTGAGCAGGAAGCCGACCGTGGTCTGCTGCGCGCCGGCGGCGGCATAGGCAGCCACACTGCTGGCGTTCAGGGTGCTGACGTCGATGTGCATGCCAGCGCCTGGCTTGACCACGTTGACGACGATGAGGCCAATGATCAAGGCGATGGTGGAGACGATTTCAAAGTACAGCAGCGCGTAGCCGCCAGTCTTGCCGACCGACTTCATGCTCTGCATGCCGGCGATGCCGCTGACCACGGTACAGAAGATGATCGGGGCGATGACCATCTTGATCAGTTTGACGAAACCGTCACCGAAGGGTTTGAGCGCGACGCCCGTTTCCGGGTAGAAGTGGCCGAGCAGGATGCCGATGGTGATGGCGACCAACACCTGGACATACAGGGATTTGTAAAGCGGCTGACGTGTCGTCATGGCTAATTTTCCTCAAGTGTGCCGGCTCACCCTTCCCAGGGTGATGGGGCACCTGAATCGCTAACCCTCCTGCACTTGGAGGGATTTGTCGTTGTGTTCGAGCTGCCTGGGCAGGCCTCTGCGTAGATCAATAGCAAGGGTGGTGCCAAAGTGCCCAGCAAGGGTGCAAATGCCTTGTGTACCAAGGATTAATGCCCAACGACGGGGCGATAAAGGTGAGGAAAGCTGGCGGATTTCCGCCCGGTGGCGGGTTTTGTACAGGCATGTTGGCGGGAATCCGCCCACCCGGGCCGTGAATCACTCGAGGTTGAAGGTAATCCTGAACGCAGCCCCACCCAGTGGTGAATCCCCCAGGCTGAGCACGGCGTCATAGCTGTCGACGATATCCTTGACCACCGCCAGGCCGATGCCCTGCCCCGGGTGCTGGCTGTCCAGCCGCTCACCGCGCTCGAGGATGCGCTCGCGCTGGTCGGCCGGCACGCCCGGCCCGTCGTCTTCGATGCACAAGGTCAGGCGCCCTGGCACTTGCTCAAGGCTCACCCGCACTTGGCCAAGGCTCAGCCGATAGGCGTTTTCCAGCAGGTTGCCGAGCATCTCCAGCAAGGCGCCCTGCTCCATCGGCACCTGGGCCGCCCCGGGTAACACCCGTTGCACCTCCACGCGTTTGTCCCGGTATACCTTGGCCAACGTGCTGCACAGGCTGTCGAGCACAGGCCGTAGCGGCACACTGTGGCGCACCAGGCCGCTCTTGCGCAGGCTGGCGCGCTGCAACTGGTAGTCGATCTGCTGGCTCATGCGTTCGATCTGGCTTTGCAGCACCCGCGCCTGTTCGCGTTCGCCACTGCGCTGCTGCAGGCTTTCGCCCACCCCCTGCAACACCGCCAGCGGGGTTTTCAGGCTGTGTGCCAGGTCGTCCAGCGAATCCCGGTAGCGCGTACGCTGCTCGCGTTCACTGCGCAGCAAACGGTTGAGCGAGCGGGTCAGGCGCAGCAGCTCGCGGGGGTGCTCGCCGCTCAGGCCATCGCGCGCCCCTGCTTCCACCTCATCCAGTTCGTGGCTGAGCCGGCGCAGCGAGCGCAAGCCCCAGGTCAAGCCGGCCCACAGCAACACCAGCAGCGCCAGCAAGGCAGCGCCGAAGCCCAGGTAGAGCTTTTCGCGCAGGCCGTCGAGGGTGGCCTTGTACTCGCTCACCGGCTGCAGGGCGACAATGCTGTAGGCTGCGCTCTGGCCACCCAGCAGCTTGATCTCGACGTCGTAGACAAAGAACTCTTCACCATCGGCCTGGTGGATGCGGGCAAATTCGTTGCCGCGCCCGTCATAGCGCGGCCGGTAGTTGATGTGCCGGTCGGCGGTGGCGCGGGACTGCCAGACCAGCTGGCCATCGCGGTCGAAGATATAACCGAGCAGGCCGGTGTACGGCAGGTTGTAACGCTCGTCCGGCAGCAGTTCGGGCATCTGCAACTGGCCGCCTTCGATGCGCGCGGCCGATATCAGCGTGGTCACGTCCGAGGCCAGGCGCTGCTCGATCGACTCCTGCAGGGCCAGGCTGAACGCCTTCTGCAACGCGGGCAGCAACCCCAGCATGAACAGCAGCGCCAGCACGGCGGCGGCCAGCATCAGGCGCACGCGCAGGGAACGAATCATCGGCAGCGCTCGGTGAACAGGTAGCCCAGGCCACGTACGGTATCGATGGGTTTGAACCCCTGCTCGCCTTCCAGCTTGCGGCGCAGGCGGCCGACCAGCACTTCGATGACATTCGGGTCACGCTCCTCATCGCCTGGGTACAGTTGCTCCATCAGGCGGTCCTTGGCCACCACTTGCTGATGATGGCGCATGAGGTATTCAAGGATACGGTACTCATAAGCCGTGAGCGCCAACGGCTGCGCATCGAGGCTGGCCTGCTTGCGGTTGAGGTCGAGCACCAGCGGGCCGGCAGCGATGGTCGACTGGGTGAAGCCGCTGGAGCGGCGCAGCAGCGCATTCAGGCGGGCTTCGAGCTCTTCGAACTGGAAGGGTTTGACCAGGTAGTCGTCGGCGCCTGCGGCCAGGCCTTCGACCTTGTCCTGCCAGTTGCCACGGGCCGTGAGGATGAGGATGGGGAAGGTCTTGTCCTGGCTGCGCAGGCGCGTGATCAGCTCCAGGCCACTGATACCGGGCAAGCCCAGGTCGATGATGGCCAGGTCGAAGTGGTACTGCCCGGCCTGGTACAGCGCCTCCTCGGCATCGGCGACCGCCTCGACCACGTGGCCGCTTTCGCCCAGGCGGGTGTAGAGGTGATGGCGAAGCAGGGCTTCGTCCTCGACCACCAGCAGTTTCATATGCAGCTCCTTTTCATCTATTGCCTGTACCGGCCTCTTCGCGGCTAAAGCCGCTCCCACAGGGAGCACACAGGTTTGCTGGACTGTGCGATCGCTGTGGCAGCGGCTTTAGCCGCGAAGAGGCCGGTACAGGATAACCCGGCAGGCCGTCAGAACTTGTAGGAGGCTGCCAGGTAAGTCTGCGCACTGCTGCTCAGGCGCAGGGTGCCATCCTTCGGCCCACCATGCGCGCCCACTTCGGTTGCCGCATTGGTGCGCAGGTAACGGTAGCCCAGCTCCACCGAAGCCTTGTCGGTGATGTCCTGGATCACCCCGGCCTGCAGCCCGTAGGCATAACCGTAGTCGGTATCGCGGCGGGCGCCTGGCGAGTCCTGGGTGAGCTTGGTCATGCCCAGGCTGCCACCGCCAAACAGTTTGGTGGTATCGCCCACCGGCAGGAACAGGTCATAACTGCCCAGCAGGTTTTCCTGACGCAGTTTCAGGCCGCTGTGGTCGCCCGAGACGTTGTCATAGGTCATGTAGTAACGGCCTTGGTCGTTGATCTTGCCCACACGCACACCCCAGGTGTCATCCTTGCCGATGATGCCGTCGGTGTTGAGGTTGTCGGTGTTGCGCTGCAACAGGCCGGACTTGCGGACCTTGTCGCTGGTCTGGCCGTAGGTGAGGCTGGCGAAGTTGTCATCGGCAGCCTGAGCGGTGGTGAGGCCAGCGGCGCAGACGGCCATGGCGGCAAGCAGGGTATTGAAGGTTTTCATGGCAGGTTACTCCAGTTGGGTGCGTTGTTTCGGTCTGGAAGCTAGAGTAAGCAGGGCACCCTGAACCGCGACTGAACCCTGACTGAACCTCGGCTGAACGACCCGATTGCCGAACAAGGAGTAGTACCCATGCGTGTCCTGCTGGCCCTGACCCTGATGTGCAGCGCTGCCCTTGCCCAAGCGGCAGTACAAACCCGCGAAATTCCTTACCAGGACGCCGACGGCAACCGCCTGGTCGGCTACTACGCATACGACGACGCCGTCGAGGGCAAGCGCCCCGGCATTGTGGTGGTGCATGAATGGTGGGGGCTGAACGATTATGCCAAGCGCCGCGCCCGTGACCTGGCAGCGCTGGGCTATAACGCCCTGGCCATCGACATGTACGGCGACGGCAAGCACACCGAGCACCCGCAGGATGCCCAGGCGTTCATGGCGGCCGCACTGAAAGACCCTGCCGCTGCAGCCAGGCGCTTCGATGCTGGCCTTGAGCTGCTGAAACTGCAACCGAACACCAACAAGCACGAGCTGGGTGCGGTCGGCTACTGCTTCGGCGGCAAGGTGGTGCTGGATGCTGCACGCCGTGGGGAGAAACTCGACGGCGTAGTGAGCTTCCACGGCGCACTGGCTACCGCTACCCCGGCCAAACCGGGCGTGGTACGCGCGGATATCCTGGTCGAGCACGGCGCGGCCGACAGCATGGTCACGCCGCAACAGGTCGAGGCCTTCAAGGCCGAGATGGAGGCGGCCAAGGTGAACTATCAGTTCGTCAGCATCGAAGGGGCCAAGCACGGCTTCACCAACCCGGATGCAGACCGCTTGAGCCATGGCGAGCATGGCGGGCCGGACATTGGTTATAACAAGGCCGCGGATGAAAGCTCCTGGGCGGATATGCAGGCGTTTTTCAAGAAGGTATTCAAATAGCGATTGTACGGCCCGCTTTGCGGCCCATCGTCGGCAAGCCAGCTTCCACAGGCACTGCATAGATCGTCGGGCCTGCAGGCTTGCCGCGATGGGCTGCACGGCAGCCTCGGCTATTGCATCTCCCACACCGTCGCCGCGGCTGGCACAATAGCCGCCATGAACACGCTCCCCGCCTGCTGCGCCCCACTTCAGTACCACTGGCCCCTGCCCCGCCCATTACCCGGTGCGGTGCTGGTCAGTTGCGCCTTCGACCCCGCCCAGCTAGGGGCCGACGACTTCCAGCGCGCGGGGGTAGTGCCAAGCGCCAGCCTGCTGCGCTCGGTGCCCAAGCGCCAGGCCGAGTACCTGGCCGGCCGTGCCTGCGCACGGGCCGCGCTGCAGCGCCTGGACGGTCGCTATTATGTGCCTGGCACCCATGACGACCGCTCGCCCATCTGGCCCGCCGGCATTCATGGCTCGATCACCCATGGCCAAGGCTGGGCCGCCGCGGTGGTCGCTGGCGCCCACAGCTGCCAGGGCCTGGGCCTGGATCAGGAAGCCCTGCTCGATGACGAACGCGCCGAGCGCTTGATGGGCGAAATTCTCACCCCGGCCGAGCTGGAGCGCCTGGACCCCGCTCAGCTTGGGCTGACGGTCACGCTGACCTTCTCGCTGAAGGAAAGCCTGTTCAAGACCCTGTACCCCCTGACACGCCAGCGTTTCTACTTCGAGCACGCCGAAGTGCTCGACTGGTCTGGCGAGGGTCTGGCGCGCCTGCGCCTGCTCACCGACCTGTCGCCACAGTGGCAACGCGGGGCAGAGCTGCACGGCCAGTTCAGCCTGCAACACGGCCATCTGCTTAGCCTGGTGAGCGTCTGACGCCTACAGCGGTGCCTGCTGGCGCGGCCAGTTCAGGCTGAAGCAGGCGCCCCCCAACGTCGCACTGCGCCCTACCGTGGCTCGCCCGGCATGCCAGTAGATGATCCGCCGCACGATCGAAAGGCCCAGGCCATGCCCGCCCGAGGCGCGGGTGCGGCTGTCGTCCAGGCGGGTGAACGGCGTGAAAATGCGGTCCCATACCCCCTCCGGGATGCCTGGGCCATCGTCTTCCACATCGATGCGGCAGCGTTGCTGCCCCAGCTGGTAGCTCAGGCGTACCTGCGACTCGGCGTGGCGCATGGCATTGCCGACCAGGTTCTGCAGCGCCCGGTGCAGGTAGCGCGGCTCCGCCTCGACCCAGGCGCCATCGGCATCGGCCCCCTGGCACTCACCCCGCTCGACGCGCACATCGGCACGCAGCGGCGCCAACTCGTCGATCACCCGGTCGAGCAAGGCATCGATGTCGATCCGCTGGAACTGCAAGGCCGGCGCGCCTTGCTCCAGGCGCGCGTAAGTGAGCATTTCGTCGACCAGCTTGTCGAGGTCCTGGATGTCGCCGTCCATGCCAGCCAGGTGCTTGGCGCGCGCCTGCTCGGTGCTGGCACTTTCGATCATCTCCAGGCCAAAGCGCAGGCGCGCCACCGGCGTGCGCAACTCGTGGGATACCGCGCGCACCAGCTCACGCTGCATGGTCAGCGAACGCTGCAAGTGCTCGGCCATGCCATTGAATGCGGCGGCCAGGCGCCCTACCGAGTCGGTGTCGCCAGCCGGTACGCGTGTGTCCAGGCTGCCTTGGGCGATGCGTGTGGCGGCAACTTCCAGGCCCGACACGCGGCGCTCCAGCTGGCGGACCAGCAAGTAGACCACCAGACCGATCAGGCACAGGCCCAGAAACGCGATCAGGACCAGCAACTGCGGCGGATACGGGTTGAGCTGGTACAGCGGGCCGATCTCCAGCACCCAGGGCGAGCCGGTCAACCCGGCGAACACCCGGATCGAATCGCCATCCTTGCCCAGCGCCATCACCGTGTCGCCCTCCTCGACCCTGTGCCGCTGGTCATCGTCCAGGCTGACGCGCTCGATCCGTTGCAATGCAACGCCAAAGCCGAAGCCTTTTTCCTGCGTCAACTGGGCCAGGCGCTGCTGTTGTTCGGTGACCGGGTAGCGCACCAGCTCATCGGCCAGCAGATAAAGCGTCGCGCGTGCCAACTGCTCGCTGATCTGGTTGATCTGCGCCACCAGCATCAGGTCTTCCTGGCCAACCTTGCGCAGCACCTGTGCCGCATGCGGGCCGGTTTTTTCCACCACCACCAGGCCACGGGCCAGGCGCGCCCGCTGGCTGCCATCAAGCCGGCGGGCGCTCATCGGCTGCAGCGCCAGTGGCACGCCGAGCAGGCGCTCCCAGATCAACAGCGAGCGCTTGCGTTCGGTTGCGTTCTGCACCGCCAGGTTGTCCGCCATCAGGCTGAAGGTGCCTTGCGCCAGGCTCTCACGGTGCTGGGCGGCGCGCACCTCGTTGACCAGGTGCAGGCTGAGCACGCCCAGCAGCGCCACCAGTACCAGCACCGCCAGCATGCCGCCATAGATGCGCAGGAAAATCGAATTGTTCATGGCGCCTCGCCGACGAACAGGTAGCCCTTGCTGCGCAGGGTCTTGATCAGCCGCGGCTGCAGCGGGTCATCGCCGATCTTGGGGCGGATCCTGGAAATGCGGATGTCGATGGAACGGTCCTGGCCGTCGTAGCCAACACCACGCAGCGCAGTGAAGATCTGTTCGCGGCTAAGCACCCGCCCGGCATTGCTGGCCAGCAGCCAAAGCAAGTCGAATTCGGCGCCGGTCAGTTCGATCAGTTGCTCACCGAGGCGCGCCTCGCGCAGCCGGTTGTCGATGTGCAGGGCACCGAACGCCAGGTCCTGGCGCTTGCTGTCCAGGGCTTCGCTACGGCGCAGCAAGGCCTGGATACGCGCCAACAGCAGGCGTGGGCGCACCGGTTTGCAGACATAGTCGTCGGCGCCCAGGTCCAACCCGTGGATCTGGTCGAGTTCGTCGCTGCGTGCGGTGAGCATCAGGATCGGCCCAGGGTACTGGTTGCGCGCCCGGCGGCAGATGCTCAAGCCGTCCTCGCCCGGCAGCATCAGGTCGAGAATGACCAGATCAGGTTGGCTGTCGACGATCCGACGCACGGCACGCGCGCCATCGCCCTCGACCGCGACCTCGAAGCCGTTGGCCTGCAGGTACTCGGCGGTCAGCTCGGCCAGGCGCGGGTCGTCCTCGACGATCAGAATGCGGGGTTGGGTCTGGTCCATGGCTTTGGTCTTTTTATTCTCTGGATCGCAATCAGGGCCTTCGAGCGTATGACTGTAGATGTTTGCTGTCCATGAAATCGATCGTGGCCCGCGCGGTGCTCGATCTGACAGGCAGCAACCCGCTACAGCCACGCACCTGCCCCCTTGGCTCAAGCGTTTTTTGTGGTAGGGTGCGCGCCCGCAAAAACTGCGACGGGGCGGCGAACGGCCGAAAAATACTGCAAACCACTTGGCACAAGGCCTACAGCGAATACTCACCTTTCACCCACAAAGTACCCACACGTTATCCACAGACGCTCGCCTTGCAAAGACCCCAATACCGCATTATCTTGTATCCCGATCGCAGCGAACCACTAGATATAGGGGTTCGTGCAAAATCACACACAAAAGTCAACCCGCAAGGTCAAGCGATCTTCGGGGTGGAACTTCAAGTGATTTCAGCAGCCAAACCGCTCCTGCGGAGGCGACCGAGGCAAGCCCACCCAGGGCCTTGTTCGGGCATGGGTGTTGCAGGCCAGCCTGGCACTCATCAGCAACAGTTTTTGGGCCCAGCCCAGAACCTTTGACTTCGGCCAGGGAGCGGCAAGCCATTGCCCCTTATTCCTGAGTCTGTCCCGAAGTCGGTACGCCCGCGCGGGCGGGTGCGCATGCAGTGCGCATCCCCGTGAGGTTATCGAGCAAGTGGACGGAACGGTGGGCGCTCAAAAGGCGCCTGTACAATATAGAAACTGTGGAGACACCCACCCATGCAAACCGACACAACTCGCGAGAACCCGCAGGCCAAGGTGCCGCAGGCCGCCGATTCCCAGCAGGATCTGGCTGCTACCGCCCCTGGCCAACTGCGCGTGATCAAGCGTAACGGCACTGTCGTCCCGTACACCGACGACAAGATCACCGTTGCCATCACCAAGGCGTTCCTCGCAGTTGAAGGCGGCACCGCCGCCGCCTCGTCGCGCATCCACGACACCGTCGCGCGCCTGACCGAGCAGGTTACCGCCACGTTCAAGCGTCGCATGCCATCGGGTGGCACCATCCACATCGAAGAAATCCAGGACCAGGTCGAGCTGGCCCTGATGCGCGCCGGCGAGCAGAAAGTCGCCCGCGACTACGTGATCTACCGCGACCAACGTGCCAAGGAGCGTGCGACCCGCGCCAACAACGACGCCGTGGTCGAGCCACACCCGAGCATCCGCATTACCCTGGCCGACGGCAGCCTGGCACCACTGGACATGGCCCGCCTGAACACCATCATCAGCGAAGCCTGCGAAGGCCTGGCCGAAGTCGATGGCGACCTGATCCAGCGCGAAACCCTGAAGAACCTCTACGACGGCGTAGCCATCAAGGACGTCAACACCGCCCTGGTGATGACTGCCCGTACCCTGGTAGAGCGCGAGCCGAACTACTCGTTCGTCACTGCCCGCCTGCTGATGGACACCCTGCGCGCCGAAGGCCTGGGCTTCCTGAACGTCGCCGAAAGCGCCACCCACCACGAAATGGCCGACCTGTACGCCAAGGCGCTGCCGGCCTATGTCGAGAAAGGCGTCGAATTCGAGCTGCTGGACCCTGCCCTGAAAGGCTACGACCTGGAGCGTCTGGGCAAGGCCATCGACCACGAGCGCGACCAGCAGTTTACCTACCTGGGCCTGCAAACCCTGTACGACCGCTACTTCATCCACAAGGATGGCGTGCGCTTCGAGCTGCCACAGGTGTTCTTCATGCGTGTGGCCATGGGCCTGGCGCTGGAAGAGAAAGACAAGGAAGCCCGTGCGATCGAGTTCTACAACCTGTTGTCGTCGTTCGACTACATGGCCTCGACCCCGACCCTGTTCAACGCCGGTACCCTGCGCCCGCAGCTGTCCAGCTGCTACCTGACCACCGTGCCAGACGACCTGTCGGGCATCTACCACGCGATCCACGACAACGCCATGCTGTCGAAATTCGCCGGTGGCCTGGGCAACGACTGGACCCCGGTCCGTGCACTGGGCTCGTACATCAAGGGCACCAACGGCAAGTCCCAGGGCGTGGTGCCGTTCCTGAAAGTGGTCAACGACACGGCCGTTGCCGTGAACCAGGGTGGCAAGCGCAAAGGCGCCGTGTGTGCCTACCTGGAAACCTGGCACCTGGACATCGAAGAGTTCATCGAGCTGCGCAAGAACACCGGTGATGACCGCCGCCGTACCCACGACATGAACACCGCCAACTGGATCCCTGACCTGTTCATGAAGCGTGTCTTCGATGACGGCAAGTGGACCCTGTTCTCGCCATCGGAAGTGCCCGACCTGCACGACCTGACCGGCAAGGCCTTCGAAGAGCGCTACGAGTACTACGAAGCCCTGACCGAGTACAACAAGATCAAGGTGTTCAAGACCATCCAGGCCAAAGACCTGTGGCGCAAGATGCTGTCGATGCTGTTCGAGACCGGCCACCCATGGCTGACCTTCAAGGACCCGTGCAACCTGCGTTCGCCGCAGCAGCACGTGGGCGTGGTCCACAGCTCGAACCTGTGCACCGAGATCACCCTGAACACCAACAAGGACGAGATCGCGGTCTGCAACCTGGGCTCGATCAACCTGCCGAACCACATCAATGATGGCAAGCTGGACACCGCCAAGCTGCAACGCACCGTGAACACCGCCGTGCGCATGCTCGACAACGTAATCGACATCAACTACTACTCGGTGCCGCAAGCGCGTAACTCGAACTTCAAGCACCGCCCGGTCGGCCTGGGCATCATGGGCTTCCAGGATGCGCTGTACCTGCAGCACATCCCGTACGGCTCCGACGCGGCCGTCGAGTTCGCCGACAAGTCGATGGAGGCGGTCAGCTACTTCGCCATCCAGGCTTCGTGCGACCTGGCCGACGAGCGTGGCGCCTACGAGACCTTCCAGGGCTCGCTGTGGTCCAAGGGCATCCTGCCACTGGATTCGCAACAGATCCTGATCGAGGCCCGTGGCCAGAAGTACATCGACGTCAACCTGGAAGAGTCGCTGGACTGGGCCCCGGTGCGCGAGCGCGTCAAGAAAGGTATCCGTAACTCGAACATCATGGCCATCGCGCCAACTGCAACCATTGCCAACATCACCGGCGTGTCGCAGTCGATCGAGCCGACCTACCAGAACCTGTACGTGAAATCCAACCTGTCGGGCGAGTTCACCGTGATCAACCCGTACCTGGTGCGCGACCTGAAAGCCCGCGGCCTGTGGGACTCGGTCATGATCAACGACCTGAAGTACTACGACGGTTCGGTGCAGCAGATCGAGCGTATTCCGCAAGAGCTCAAAGACCTGTACGCCACCGCGTTCGAAGTCGAAACCAAGTGGATTGTCGATGCGGCCTCGCGTCGTCAGAAGTGGATCGACCAGGCGCAATCGCTGAACCTGTACATTGCCGGCGCCTCGGGCAAGAAGCTGGACGTGACCTACCGCATGGCCTGGTACCGTGGCCTGAAAACCACCTACTACCTCCGTGCCCTGGCCGCGACCAGCACCGAGAAGTCGACCATCAACACCGGCAAGCTCAATGCCGTTTCCAGCGGTGGCGACAGCGCCCCGGTTCAGGCAGCCGGCCCAGCGCCAGTGCCGAAGGCCTGCGCGATCGACGAGCCAGACTGCGAAGCCTGCCAGTAAGGCCTGAATGCCGCACGGGGTGCCCTTGGGTGCCCCGCGCGGCATTTTTGTATCTGCACCCCGGAGAAACCTTGCCCTTTGCCCGGCGCTCACGCGGCTCGGCAAAAGAACAGGACTTCTCACAAAACGCGGTCACTGTGGGAGCGGCCTTGTGTCGCGATTGGGGTGCGAAGCGCCCCCAAGATTGCAGCTTCGCCGCATGATTCGCGGCGCCGCTTTGCGGCCCGTTCGCGACACAAGGCCGCTCCCACAAAAATCACGCCAACACCACATAATGTGGCTTAAAAATAAAAATCCACAACATGTAGTGCCATCCGCGTTTTGCCGCTACACTCCCTTCCCATAGCAAGCCACACAAACCCGGTGAACGGACGCACGCATTTCCGGTCGAAAAAGTTACCCTCGCCCGCAAGAGACGCGCCCCGATCCAAGGCGAAATCCGATATACTTCGCCCCCTCTGAAAAGAGCACCATTCAATTGTCCTGGCCCCTCCCCGAGGCCTGGCCAGGTACAAGCCAGAACACATTCAGATGTAAACGAGAGTCAGCCTCTCGAGCTGTCCATTCGCCGTTACGGCCTTGCGTCAGGCATCACATTCTTTAAATCCAAGCGGTTGCCCAGGGCAACCCTCAAGCAGGAGCCAAACCATGCTGAGCTGGGACGAATTCGACAAAGAAGACGGCGAAGTAGCCGCCAAAGGCAATAACCCTGCGCAGGCCGCTGCCGCCGCCACCCTCGACAAGCTCGACAGCGCCGGCGGTGCCGCCGCCCTGGAAGCCCGTGCGGCCACCGCTGCTGACTCCGACGCCGTCAAACGTGCCAAGGCAGCCCTCGACGCCCTCGACGTTGCCGAAGGCCTGGCCGAACTGGAAGGCTCCTCGGCCCGTGTTGCCGTTGACGAAAAGCGCATGATCAACTGCCGCGCCGACCTGAACCAGCTGGTACCGTTCAAGTACGACTGGGCCTGGCAGAAGTACCTGGACGGCTGCGCCAACCACTGGATGCCGCAAGAGGTCAACATGACCGCCGACATCGCCCTGTGGAAGAGCCAGGACGGCCTGACCGAAGACGAGCGCCGCATCGTCATGCGCAACCTGGGCTTCTTCTCCACCGCCGACTCGCTGGTTGCCAACAACCTGGCCCTGGCCGTGTACCGCCTGATCACCAACCCGGAGTGCCGCCAGTACATTCTGCGCCAGGCCTTCGAAGAGGCGATTCACACCCACGCCTACCAGTACTGCATCGAATCGCTGGGCATGGATGAAGGCGAGATCTTCAACATGTACCACGAGATCCCGTCGGTCGCGAAGAAAGCCGCCTGGGGCCTGAAGTACACCCGCGCCATCTCCGACCCGGAATTCAACACCGGCACCGTCGAAACCGATAAGGAGCTGCTGCGCAACCTGATCGCCTACTACTGCGTACTGGAAGGCATCTTCTTCTACTGCGGCTTCACCCAGATCCTGTCCATGGGCCGCCGCAACAAGATGACCGGCGTTGCCGAGCAGTTCCAGTACATCCTGCGTGACGAGTCGATGCACCTGAACTTCGGTATCGACGTGATCAACCAGATCAAGATCGAGAACCCGCACCTGTGGGATGCGGCGATGAAGGAAGAAGCGACCCAGATGATCCTGCAAGGGACCCAGCTGGAGATCGAATACGCCCGCGACACCATGCCACGCGGCGTACTGGGCATGAACGCAGCGATGATGGAGGACTACCTCAAGTTCATCGCCAACCGTCGTTTGACCCAGATTGGTCTGAAGGAAGAGTACCCAGGGACTACCAACCCGTTCCCGTGGATGAGCGAGATCATGGACTTGAAGAAAGAGAAGAACTTCTTCGAGACGCGGGTGATCGAGTATCAGACTGGTGGGGCGTTGAGCTGGGATTGATCGTCCGGGCTGAGCATCGAAAAGGCTGCCGAATGGCAGCCTTTTTTGTTGCCTGCGGAAGGCTTATACACCTCCCGGCATTGTCCCTCTCTGTCCATCACGATAACGTTTCAGGGCACTTGAGGCCGCCCATGGACAGGTGGATGGTGAAGCCGATTCGCCAGACACCGCGTCGCCTGCTTCGCGGG
>NZ_BCBD01000022.1:0-48315 GCF_001320345.1 Pseudomonas sp. NBRC 111127
GGATGCGGCCGCTCATCCAGTTTTGCACGCTGCTGGCGGTCAAGGCTCCGGCCTGCTGCACCGAGGCTTCTATGTTCTGGCGGATAGTGTTGCGTTGCAGGTAGTCGTTATAGAGCGTGAACAGGGCGAATGCCAGGACCACGACGCCGCAGGCACTGAGCAGGATCTTGTGGCGAAATTTCAGGTTCATGTTTCGAGACCTTGAGCCAATGTGGGGAGGACGCAGCGCGCTTATGACGTTCTGCGGGGCCTATCGACCGGGATATCGGCTCGGGGGGTAAAACATTGAAGTACTTACAGTAATTTCTTACAGACCTTTCGACAGACGGCACTCAGCCCTTGGCCAGTTGCTCTATCAGCAACCTCGCCGCTTGCTGCAGTGGCTGTTGTTTGCGCCACAGGATATGCACCGGCAGTTGCAACTCGTTGCGCGTATTACGGAAGGCCAGGCGCACCAGGCGCCCGGTTGCCAGCAGTGGGGCTACCCGAGACAACGGCAGGTCGCCCCAGCCCAGGCCGGCTTCGACCATCTGCAGGGCCAGGTCGAAGCTGTCGGTCGACCAGTGCGTGGCGCCGATCAGCGGGCGTGGATCGGCCAGCGGCAGGTCACGGCTACGCACGAGGATCTGGCGCACCCGGGTCAGGTCTTCGAGGTAGTGGATGCGTGCTTCACGCAGCGCCGGGTGGCTAGGGGCGAGGGTGGCTACCAAGGCTTCCATACCGATGTGTTGAAAGCCCCTGCGCGCATCCACCTGCAGGCCAGCGAAGGCCACGCAAAGATCGGCGCGGCCGCTGTCCAGCAAGTGCAGGGCCTCTTCCTGCGGGGCGCTGAGCAAAGCGATATCGAGCAATGGGTGGCGCACACCGAGGTCGGCGATAGCCGCCAGCAACGGGCGGTGATCGATGTCCGGCACCACCGCCAGCGTCAGGCTGCTTTCAAGCCCCTGTGAGAGCTCCAAGGCATGGACTTGCAACAGCCCGAGTTGCTCGGCAATCAGCCTGGCGGGCGGTTCCAGGGCCAAGGCCCGGGCGGTGGGCCGAACTTCGCGGGGCCCGCGTTCGAACAAGCTGTATCCCAGCTCCGCTTCCAGATTGCCAATGGCCATGCTGACCGCCGACGGTACCCGTTTGAGGGCGCGAGCGGCGGCGGAGAACGAGCCGCGGTCGAGCACGGCAAGAAACAGCTGGATGTTGTCGCTGGAAAAGTTCATGGCAGCCTCCTGTCAGAAAATCTGACAGCTGCTGACTTTTGCTGTCAAGCGAGGTGAAGCATTATCGCGCCCTTCGTTATTGGGATTGGAGGGAAATGCAGGTGCAGGGGTTGAAGCGCAAACTGGTGTACGTGACGTGCTATGAGCTGATAGGGCTGAGCATGTCGACCCTCGGGCTGGCTTATCTGTCAGAGACCCAGGCGTCGCATACCGGGCCATTGGCGGTGATGATCACAACCGTTGCCATGCTCTGGAACCTGATTTTCAACACGTTGTTCGAGCGCTGGGAAAGCCGCCAGGCCAAGCGCGGCCGCAGCGTGGCGCGACGGGTGGCGCATGCGGTCGGCTTTCAGTTGACCCTGGTGGTGTATCTGATCCCGCTGATTGCCTGGTGGCTGGACATGACACTGGTAGAGGCACTGCTGGTGGACATGGCGTTCATTGTGCTGATCCCTTGCTACACCTTCGCCTACAACTGGGTGTTTGACCGGATCTTCGGCTTACCGACCTCGGCCATGGCCAAGGCTTGACTCGGGCGCTACAGGCCACCGCCTGGTACACCCGCTGCTGGACCGGTGCATGGCCGTCATGAGCGGGCTTGGCCCTTGCGCGCGGGCTACGCCAGGTCGAGTTTCTCTTCCAGCCGGTCGAGGTGGGTGTGCATCAGCCCCAATGCCGCCTCGGCATCGCCTTGCTCCACGGCATCGATGATCGCCGCATGTTCTTCCCACGCACAATGTTCGCAGCACGGCGACTCGTAGCGGGCAATGATCAGCGAGGTCATCGGCACCAGGCCGTTGAGAAACCGTGCCAGGGGCGCATTGGCCGCCACTTGCGCCAGTTTGAGGTGGAACTCGCCACCCAGGCGGATCGCCGCGCAACGCTCGCCACTTTCATGGTGCTGGCGCTCACGTTCAACCAACTGGCGCAGTTGGCGTATCTGCGCAGGGCGGGCGCGCTGTGCGGCCAGGGTGATCAGGGTGGTCTCCGCCAGCCGCCGGGCGCTGAGCACCTGCCGCGCCTGCTCGAGGTCGGGGGCTGCCAGGTGCGCGGTGTGGCTCGGGCGCTGCACCACCACTTGCTGGTCACACAGGCGCCCGAGCACGCGGCGGATCACGGTACGGCTGACCCCAAACGCCTGGCCCAACGCCTGCTCGGGCAGCAGGCTGCCGGGGGGCAGGCGCTGTTCGAGAATGGCGTCGAACAGCCGTGGGTAGATTTGCTCGGCCGACAGGCGGGTTTCGCCGGCCGCGAGCAGGGCAGGCAAGTGGGGGGCGGCGTTCATGGTCGCTCTCCTCAGGTCATGGATGCAGGTGTTCATCCGGGATGTTCAGCGGGATGCCCATGCGCGAGCCCTCGGCCAGGATGTGCTGGCGCATCTGGGCACTGGCCAGAGCACTGTTGCGTTCGCGAATGGCGCGTACCACGGCCTCGTTCTCCTTCAGCCTTGCAGCCAGATGCTCCGGTGAGTTGCGCAGCATGTCGGCGCTCTGTTTAAGGGCGTTGCCGGTCTGCTGCACGACACTCTGGAAGATCGGGTTGGTGGTCAGGGCGAAGAGGGCCTCATGGAAAGCGATATAGGCCCTGGCACCAGCTTCGCTGTCATCGGCCTCCAGCGCTTCGCGCATGTCCATCAGGGTGAGGCGCAACTGGCCAACATCCTGGCTGTTGGCCGATTGTGCCACCAGGCCGACGATGAACGGTTCAAGGGTGTAGCGCAGTTCCAGTACGTCAGCCAGGCTGGCGGCGGCGCTGGTATCCAGCCCCGGTTCCAGGGCGGCAGCTTCGGCATCCAGTACCAGTACACCCTTGCCCGGCAGCGCGCGAACCAGGCCCAGGGTTTCCAGCACGGTTACCGCCTCGCGCAGGCTGGGCCGGCTGATGCCCAGCTGTTCAGCCAGCTCGCGCTGGCCTGGCAGCATGTCGCCGCTGCGCCACTGGCCGCGGGCCAGGGCCTGGCGGAGTTTTTCCACCACTGAATTGACGACGGTCGATGAGCTGATCACGGTTCGCTCCTTGAAGGGCCGGCATCAGTGCCGGCCACGTTCGCTCAGAATTCCTGCTGGTGGGCATTGGGCTGTTTGCGTGGCAACGGGGCAAAGCCGGGTTTGCCTGCCAGTACGTTGTTGGCACGCTCCAGGTCGATGTCCTTTTCCCAGCGGGCAATCGCCACGGTGGCTACACAATTGCCGATCAGGTTGGTCAGTGCCCGGCCGATGCCCATGAACCAGTCCACCGCCAGTACCAGCACCAGGCCGACAACCGGAATCGCCGGTACGGCAGTCAACGTGGCCGCTAGGATCACCAGCGCCGAGCCAGGGATGCCGTGCGCGCCTTTCGAAGTTACCAGCGACACCAGCAGAATGGTCAGAAGGTCAGTCATCTCCAGCGGTGTGCCGGTAGCGTTGGCGATGAACACGATGGCCAGCGTCAGGTAGATGGAGAAACCGTCCAGGTTGAACGAGTAGCCGGTGGGAATCACCAGCCCCACCGTGGAACTGCCGATGCCCAGGTGTTCCAGCTTGCGCATGATCTGCGGCAGAACGGCGTCGGAAGAGGCGGTGCCCAGCACGATGGTCAGCTCTTCACGCAGGTACTTGATCAGTGGCAGCAGTTTCAGGCCCGACAGGCGCATCACGGTACCCAGCACGATCAGCACGAAGCCTGCACAGGTCAGGTAGAACAGCGCTACCAGGCCGCCCAGGTGCTGCAGCGATTCCAGGCCGTACTTGCTGGTGGTGAAGGCGATGGCACCGAATACACCGATCGGCGCCAGGCGCACGATCATGCCCATGATGCGGAAGATCACATGGCTCAGTTCGTTGATCAGCCGCGAAATGCCGGCGGCCGAGTCGCCCACCAGGTTCAATGCGCTGCCGAACAGCACCGAAAACAGCAGCACCTGAAGGATGTTGTTGTCGGCGAAGGCGCCGATCACCGAGGTAGGGATCAGGTCCATGAAGAACGCTGCGGCGCCATGGATGTGTTGACCGCGCTCGGCCAGGCTGCTGGCATCGGCACTGGACAGTTGGTCCAGGTGAATATTGGCGCCGCTGCCGATGCCGCTGCTGAAGGCGAATACCAGGCCGATCACCAACGCCAGGGTGGTCAGCACCTCAAAGTAGATCACCGACTTCAAGCCGATGCGCCCGACCTTTTTCAGGTCGCCCGCGCCCGAGATACCACTGACCACCACGCAGAACACGATCAGGCCGATGAGCATCTTGATCAGCTTGATGAAGCCGTCGCCTAGGGGTTTGAGTTGTAGCGAAAGGTCGGGGAAGCTGAGGCCGCAGGCAATGCCGAGGGCAAGGCCAAGCACGACTTGCAGGAATATCGAACGCGAGCACCATTTGAGCATGGGAGAAGTCTCAGATCGGTGTCCTTGCTTCGGTAGCCGCACGGGGCGAAAGAGCGCAGGACTTAATTATTGTGGTCTTACCGGTTTGTTCAGCGCGATGCCATAAAAGCGCGAAAAATCGTTCTTTGCAAGGGTTTTTGGCCTTACCGGTCTGACCAGTTATGGGGCAATTGGGCCTGCCGCGCTCTAGTTCGGTGCGCAGCGTGACGTTCATGGTTTGAGCAGGGCATGCGAGCAAGCACGCCCCCGTGCCGCTGATACCCTTGAACCTGACTCGGGCCGGGCTCGCCCCATACGGCCAATGCAAACTACCTGCCAATCCCGCCTTGCGTTCGCCATTTCTTCTGGTTGCATCAAGCCCGAGCCCTCGAAACCGGGCAAAAAAAACGGCACCTGCCAGAGGTGCCGTTTTCGCTACGTGCCAACTTTATTTGTGCAGCTCTTGCGCCGCGTACAGCGTGTTCTCCAGCAGGCACGCCCGGGTCATTGGCCCAACCCCGCCCGGCACTGGGGTGATCCAGCCGGCGCGGGGCAGGGCGGTCTCGTAGACCACATCGCCGACCAGCTTGCCGTCCGCCTGGCGGTTGATGCCCACGTCAATGACGATGGCGCCTTCCTTGATCCACTCACCTTTGACCAGGCCCGGCTTGCCTGCGGCCACCACCACCAGATCGGCGCGGCCTACATGGCCGGCCAAGTCCTTGGTAAAGCGGTGGCAGACAGTCACGGTGCAGCCGGCCAGCAGCAGCTCCATGGCCATTGGGCGGCCAACGATGTTGGAAGCGCCGACGATGACGGCGTTCATGCCGTACAGATCCTGGCCGGTGCTTTCCAGCAGGGTCATGATGCCTTTTGGTGTGCACGGGCGTAGCAGCGGAATACGCTGGGCCAGACGGCCGATGTTGTACGGGTGGAAGCCGTCCACGTCCTTGTCAGGGCGAATGCGCTCGAGCAGCAGCGACGCCTCCAGGTGCGCCGGTAGCGGCAACTGCAGCAGAATACCGTCGACGGCCGGGTCGTCGTTAAGACGGTCGATCAGCTCGGTCAGGGCTTCTTGCGTGGTCTCGGCGGGCAGGTCGAAAGCCTGCGAAATGAACCCGACCTCTTCGCAGTCCTTGCGCTTGTGCGAGACATAGACTTGGGAGGCGGGGTCGGTGCCGACCAGGATCACCGCCAGGCCCGGCGTACGCAGGCCTTGCTGGCGACGCTCCACGACACGTTGAGCGATCTGCTGGCGCAGGCTGGCGGCGATTGCCTTGCCATCGATTAGGTGTGCAGTCATAGACGCGTGATTAACCATCGAGAAGGAAACAATAAAGAGCGCGCATTCTCGCACGACATGGGCGAAGGGCAAAGGCGGGTGGTCGGGCAAATCCCCTAAGCCCTTAAATAATTTAAATTTTTTTGAAAAAGGTGTTGACGACTTTCGGGGTCGCCTATAAGATTCGCCGCACTTGTCGGGCACAGCCTAGCACTGGTTGGCTAAGTCGGGCAGAATGGGTCGTTTGGCAGTTAGCTGTTAAATACTTGCTCGGTTAGGCTTGTAGCTTAAGCGCCCGTAGCTCAGCTGGATAGAGCATCCGCCTTCTAAGCGGATGGTCGCAGGTTCGAGTCCTGCCGGGTGCGCCATTAGGCAGCTTTGGCAAGCAAGTTGGCTGTAATGCAATATGGTGGGCGTAGCTCAGTTGGTAGAGCGCTGGATTGTGATTCCAGTTGTCGTGGGTTCGATTCCCATCGTCCACCCCATATTTTCGAAGGCGCCTCGATAGCATCTGGCGCCTTTGTTTTAAGCGTTACGCGGACGTGGTGAAATTGGTAGACACACTGGATTTAGGTTCCAGCGGCGCAAGCTGTAAGAGTTCGAGTCTCTTCGTCCGCACCATGTTTTTGTAAGGTTGTACCGTAACACCGCTATATGGTGGGCGTAGCTCAGTTGGTAGAGCGCTGGATTGTGATTCCAGTTGTCGTGGGTTCGATTCCCATCGTCCACCCCATATTTTAAAGAGGCGCCTTGGTCGTGAGATCAGGCGCCTTTTTTGTTTTCATTGCTCCGTCATGCGGGCACTGCACGGTTCAGCACAAAATCTTCGTGATTCCCCCCTTGCAATGCTCTGGTGGCAGCCCAATAAAAGCTGTTAGATTTCAGCCGGTTGAAGCGCCGGCCCCGTTGGCCGGCAGAGGAACAGCCCGATGATTGCAAAAGAAGCCCGTCAGGCCTTGGCGCTGCAGCGCTTTGCCGACGCCAACCCGCAGCTGCTCGAGGAGATTCGCGAGCTGGACGCGCGCGAGCAGGCCCAGCAAATCGAGTGGGCGTTCGAAGATGCGGCCCAGGAGCAGGGGCTGCAGCCCTGGGAGCTGGCGCTGCAACTGATCGCCGAAAGCCCGGAACAGTTGCGGGCCATGCGCCTTGAAACGCACCGCGAGGTCGCCGAGGCGCTGGGCCTGGAGTGGGAAGAATACTGTCAGTTCAACGAAATCGACCCTGAATAAAGGCAGCGAATTCGCCACTGGCAGTTGTTTGACAAGTTATTACGGCTGCACTGCGCCATGGGCAGGGTGCCGCTCTTGATGAAGGAGGCCCGGCGGCACGCCGTGCGGGCCTTGAAAGCTAATCGACCGGCGTGGTTTCCCGTCGTCCCGTGTGGGGTGACTTCTGCCGCGCGACTCACTAGAATGCTTGCCCTTGATTCTGGAGTCGGGCTAACGCCGGCTAACGTCTGTGCAACGAGGAATATCCATGCAAGTTTCTGTTGAAAACACTTCCGCTCTCGAGCGCCGCATGACCATCGCCGTTCCGGCCGAGCGCGTCGAGAACGAAGTCAACAAGCGTCTGCAACAGACTGCCAAGCGCGCCAAGGTTGCCGGCTTCCGCCCAGGCAAGGTGCCAATGAGCGTGATCCGTCAGCGCTTCGAAGCCGATGCACGCCAGGAGGCGTTCGGTGATCTGGTCCAGGCTTCCTTCTATGAGGCCATCGTTGAGCAGAAGCTGAACCCTGCTGGTGCCCCGTCCGTTGAACCCAAGTCGTTCGAAAAAGGCAAGGACCTGGAGTTCGTCGCCATCTTCGAAGTGTTCCCGGAGTTCACCGTTTCCGGCCTGGAGTCGATCAACGTCGAGCGCCTGAGCGCCGAAGTGGCCGACGCCGACCTGGACAACATGCTGGAAGTGCTGCGCAAGCAGAACACTCGCTTCGAGGCTGTCGAGCGCGCCGCGCAGAACGACGATCAGGTCAACATCGATTTCGTTGGCAAGGTCGACGGTGAAGCGTTCGCCGGTGGCTCTGCCAAAGGCACCCAGCTGGTACTGGGTTCCGGCCGCATGATCCCGGGCTTCGAAGACGGTCTGGTGGGCGCCAAGGCTGGCGAAGAGCGCGTTGTCAACGTGACCTTCCCAGAGGACTACCAGAACCTGGACCTGGCCGGCAAAGCCGCCGAGTTCACCATCACCGTCAACAGCGTTTCGGCCCCTGTGCTGCCTGAGCTGAACGAAGAGTTCTTCGCCCAGTTCGGTATCAAGGAATCGACCCTGGAAGGCTTCCGCGCCGAAGTTCGCAAGAACATGGAGCGTGAGCTGCGCCAGGCAATCAAGACCAAGGTGAAGAACCAGGTCATGGACGGTCTGCTGGCCGCCAACCCGATCGAAGCGCCGAAGGCCCTGCTGGAAAACGAAGTCAACCGTCTGCGCGTCCAGGCTGTTCAGCAGTTCGGTGGCAACATCAAGCCTGACCAACTGCCTGCCGAGCTGTTCGAAGAACAAGCCAAGCGCCGTGTAGTGCTGGGCCTGATCGTCGCCGAAGTGGTCAAGCAGTTCGAGCTCAAGCCGGACGATGCCAAGGTTCGCGAGATGATCGAAGAAATGGCTTCGGCTTACCAGGAGCCTGAGCAGGTCATCGCTTGGTACTACAAGAACGACCAGCAAATGAACGAAGTGCGTTCGGTTGTGCTGGAAGAGCAAGTTGTAGATACTGTTCTGCAGAAAGCTACTGTGACCGACAAGTCGGTCTCGTACGAAGATGCCGTAAAACCAGCCCAGGCACCTGCCGAAGCTGAGTAATACGTTTTCTCTCGTAGGAAAACCCCACAAGCCAGCCTTCGAGCTGGCTTGTGCGTTATCAAGCCATGACTATTTGGGAGTGAGCGCAGGACATGTCCCGCAATTCTTATATTCAGCAGAGCTCTGACATCCAGGCCGCAGGCGGCCTGGTCCCGATGGTTATCGAGCAGTCCGCCCGTGGCGAGCGTGCGTACGACATCTATTCGCGCCTGTTGAAGGAGCGAGTGATTTTCCTGGTTGGCCCGGTTGAAGACTACATGGCCAACCTGGTCGTAGCGCAGATGCTGTTCCTCGAAGCGGAAAACCCGGACAAGGATATCCATCTCTACATCAACTCCCCGGGCGGCTCCGTCACCGCCGGCATGTCGATCTACGACACCATGCAGTTCATCAAGCCGGACGTCTCGACCATCTGCATCGGCCAGGCCTGCAGCATGGGCGCCTTCCTGCTGGCCGCAGGTGCCAAGGGCAAGCGTCACTGCCTGCCGAACTCGCGCGTGATGATTCACCAGCCGCTGGGCGGCTTCCAGGGCCAGGCGACCGATATCGAGATCCATGCCCAGGAAATCCTCAATATCAAGGCGCGCCTGAACGAGTTGCTGGCCTACCACACCGGCCAGGATCTGGAGACCATCAAGCGTGACACCGAACGCGACAACTTCATGAGCGCCTCGCGCGCAGCCGAGTATGGCCTGATCGACTCGGTCTACGACAAGCGGCAACTGGCCTCCTGAACCGGGGGGTCAGAGCAGGTGGGTGCCCAAAGCGCCCACCTGCGGACTTGAAAAAGCCCGCAATTGCCTTCATCTTGTGTTGCAAGCCTACCGGATTGGATCGATCGAATGACTGACACCCGTAACGGCGAGGACAGCGGCAAATTGCTCTATTGCTCCTTCTGCGGCAAAAGCCAGCACGAAGTGCGCAAATTGATTGCCGGGCCCTCGGTATTTATCTGCGACGAGTGCGTCGACCTGTGCAATGACATCATCCGTGAGGAGGTGCAGGAAGCCCAGGCCGAGAGCAGCGCGCACAAATTGCCTTCGCCGAAAGAAATCAGCGGCATCCTGGACCAGTACGTCATTGGTCAGGAGCGCGCGAAAAAGGTGCTGGCTGTAGCGGTGTACAACCACTACAAGCGCCTTAACCAGCGTGACAAGAAGGGTGACGAAGTCGAACTGGGCAAGAGCAACATCCTGCTCATCGGGCCTACCGGCTCGGGCAAGACCCTGCTCGCCGAAACCCTGGCACGCCTGTTGAACGTACCGTTCACCATTGCCGACGCCACCACCCTGACCGAGGCCGGTTATGTGGGTGAAGACGTCGAGAACATCATTCAGAAGCTGTTGCAAAAGTGCGACTACGACGTGGAAAAGGCCCAGATGGGCATTGTCTACATCGACGAAATCGACAAGATCTCGCGCAAGTCGGACAACCCGTCCATCACCCGTGACGTCTCGGGCGAGGGCGTGCAGCAGGCGCTGTTGAAGCTGATCGAAGGCACCGTGGCCTCGGTACCGCCGCAAGGGGGGCGCAAGCACCCGCAACAGGAGTTCCTGCAGGTTGACACCCGCAACATCCTGTTCATCTGCGGTGGCGCGTTCTCGGGCCTTGAAAAGGTCATCCAGAACCGTTCCACCAAAGGTGGCATTGGTTTCGGCGCTGAAGTGCGTAGCAAGGAAGAGGGCAAGAAGGTTGGCGAGTCCCTGCGTGAGGTCGAGCCGGACGATCTGGTCAAGTTTGGCCTGATTCCGGAGTTCGTCGGCCGCCTGCCGGTTCTGGCTACCCTGGACGAGCTGGACGAGGCTGCATTGGTGCAGATCCTCACCGAGCCGAAGAACGCCCTCACCAAGCAGTATGCCAAGCTGTTCGAGATGGAAAGCGTCGACCTGGAGTTCCGCAGCGATGCGCTCAAGGCTGTGGCACGCAGGGCTTTGGAGCGCAAAACCGGCGCCCGTGGCCTGCGTTCTATTCTCGAAGGTGTGCTGCTCGACACCATGTACGAGATTCCTTCGCAGAAGGATGTCAGCAAGGTGGTGATCGACGAGAGCGTCATCGACGGCACTTCGCAGCCGCTGATGATCTACGAGAACAGTGAGCCGCAAGCCAAGGCTGCGCCAGACGCCTGATACAGGCAAAGGCCAGTTTGTGGTTGCAAGCATGAAGGGGCCTACGGGCCCCTTCATGCTTTTCCTTTGCTAATGCTTGTAATTTCCCAAGCCTGCCCCCACATTAGGTCCAAGCATCATTTCCACCGGTTTCCGGCCACAAGGCCGCTGTAGAGGCGAAATCATGAAGACCACCCTCGACTTGCCTCTTTTGCCATTGCGCGATGTCGTTGTATACCCGCACATGGTTATCCCGCTGTTTGTGGGGCGTGAAAAGTCCATAGAAGCCCTTGAGGCTGCGATGACGGGCGAAAAGCAGATCCTCCTGCTGGCCCAGAAAAACCCAGCCGATGATGATCCTGGCGAAGACGCGTTGTACCGTGTCGGTACTGTTGCCACCGTGCTGCAACTGTTGAAGCTGCCTGATGGCACCGTCAAGGTGCTGGTCGAAGGCGAACAGCGTGGCGCCGTCGAGCGCTTCACCGAAGTGGAAGGGCACATCCGTGCCGAAGTTTCGCTGATCGACGAAACCGACTCCGCCGAGCGCGAGTCGGAAGTTTTCGTGCGCACGCTACTGTCGCAGTTCGAGCAGTATGTGCAGCTGGGTAAAAAAGTCCCTGCCGAAGTGCTGTCGTCGCTCAACAGCATCGAAGAGCCAGGGCGGCTGGTCGATACCATGGCTGCGCACATGGCCCTGAAGATCGAGCAGAAGCAGGAAATCCTCGAAATTGTCGACCTCACCGCCCGCGTGGAGCACGTGCTGGCGCTGCTGGATGCCGAAATCGACCTGTTGCAGGTGGAAAAGCGCATTCGCGGCCGGGTCAAGAAGCAGATGGAGCGCAGCCAGCGCGAGTACTACCTGAATGAGCAGATGAAGGCCATTCAGAAAGAGCTCGGCGATGGTGACGAAGGCCACAACGAAGTCGAAGAGCTGAAAAAGCGTATCGAAGCTGCCGGCCTGCCCAAGGATGCCTTGACCAAGGCCCAGGCTGAGCTCAACAAGCTCAAGCAGATGTCGCCGATGTCAGCCGAAGCCACCGTGGTGCGCTCGTACCTCGACTGGCTGGTGCAGGTGCCGTGGAAGGCCCAGAGCAAAGTCCGCCTGGACCTGGCCAAGGCCGAGGAGATCCTTGATGCCGACCATTATGGCCTGGAAGAGGTCAAGGAGCGCATCCTCGAGTACCTCGCCGTACAGAAACGGGTGAAGAAAATCCGTGGTCCTGTGCTGTGCCTGGTAGGCCCACCCGGCGTCGGCAAGACTTCGCTCGCCGAATCGATCGCCACCGCCACCAACCGCAAGTTCGTGCGCATGGCACTGGGCGGGGTGCGTGACGAAGCCGAGATCCGTGGTCACCGTCGTACCTACATCGGTTCGATGCCGGGCCGCTTGATCCAGAAGATGACCAAGGTGGGTGTACGCAACCCGCTGTTCCTGCTCGATGAAATCGACAAGATGGGCAGCGACATGCGTGGCGACCCTGCCTCGGCGTTGCTCGAAGTGCTCGACCCGGAGCAGAACCACAACTTCAATGACCACTACCTGGAGGTCGACTACGACCTCTCGGATGTCATGTTCCTGTGCACCTCGAACTCGATGAACATTCCACCGGCGCTGCTGGACCGCATGGAAATCATCCGCCTGCCGGGGTACACCGAGGACGAGAAGATCAACATCGCCATCAAGTACCTGGTGCCCAAGCAGGTCAAGGCCAACGGCTTGAAGAAAGACGAGTTGGAGGTCGATGTCTCGGCGATTCGCGACATCATCCGCTTCTACACCCGTGAGGCCGGTGTGCGTGGCCTGGAGCGGCAGATCGCCAAGGTTTGCCGTAAAGTGGTCAAGGAATATACCGGGCAGAAGCAGGTCAAGGTCAAGGTGGCCAGCGAACAGCTGGAGCACCTGCTGGGCGTGCGCAAGTTCCGCTACGGCCTGGCCGAGCAGCAAGACCAGATCGGCCAGGTTACCGGCCTGGCCTGGACCCAGGTGGGCGGCGAGTTGCTGACCATCGAAGCCGTGGTTATCCCGGGCAAGGGCCAACTGATCAAGACGGGCTCGCTGGGCGATGTCATGGTCGAATCGATCACTGCCGCGCAAACCGTGGTGCGCAGCCGCGCCCACAGCCTGGGTATAGCCGCCGGCTTCCACGAGAAGCACGACGTGCACATCCACATGCCCGAAGGGGCCACACCGAAAGACGGCCCGAGTGCCGGTATCGGCATGTGCACCGCGTTGGTCTCGGCCCTTACGCAGATTCCGGTGCGCGCTGATGTCGCCATGACGGGTGAAATCACCTTGCGCGGCCAGGTGCTGGCAATTGGCGGGTTGAAGGAAAAACTGCTGGCAGCACACCGGGGCGGTATCAAGACGGTCATCATTCCGGAGGAGAACGTTCGCGATCTGAAGGAAATTCCGGAAAATATCAAACAGGATCTGCAGATCAAACCCGTCAAATGGATTGACGAAGTCCTGCAAATTGCGCTGCAATACGCCCCGGAGCCCTTGCCAGATGTGGCTCCCGAGATCGTCGCGAAAGAAGAGAAGCGCGACAGCGATGCCAAGGAAAGAATCAGCACGCATTAGTGGTTTTTGTCTGGGAGGCTTTCCTTGACAGTTTTTTCGAGGCCTTGCTATAAAGCGGCTCGTTATTGTCAACAAGCCTCCCAACGTACGTTTCGTAAGCTTTCCATTACATACTTAGAAACAAACTCAATAGAGAAATAAGGGGACTTAGAGTGAACAAGTCGGAACTGATTGACGCTATCGCCGTATCGGCTGACATTTCCAAAGCTGCTGCAGGTAAGGCTCTGGACGCTGTGATCGACTCCGTAACCGGTGCCCTGAAAGCAGGCGACGACGTCGTTCTGGTTGGCTTCGGAACCTTCTCGGTCAAAGAGCGCGCCGAGCGCACTGGCCGTAACCCACAAACCGGCAAGGCGATCAAGATTGCAGCCGCCAAGGTTCCAGGTTTCAAGGCAGGCAAAGGCCTGAAAGACGCCGTCAACTAAGTCGTCTTCAGCCGGACCCGGCCAGGCCTGGTCCGAGCACGCTGATGGCGGGGCGCAAACGTTCCCGCCTGACACGTTTGCTAAGCAAAGGCGCATCCTCGGATGCGCCTTTCTTTTATCAGGATTCTACCCACGCTCCGCGGTTGTCGACGCAGTGGTACAGCCGTTTCTGGGGGACGCATGCTGCAAAATATCAGGGACAATTCACAAGGTTGGATTGCCAAGTCCATCATCGGCCTAATCGTCGTATTGATGGCGTTGACCGGTTTCGAAGCCATTTTTCAGGCCGCCACACATAGCCAGGACGCCGCCAAGGTAAACGGCCAGACCATCAGCCAGAACGAGCTGAGCCAGGCGGCCGACATGCAGCGCCGCCAGCTGATGCAACAGTTGGGCAAGGACTTCGACCCAGCGCTGCTGGATGAAAAACTGCTGCGTGAAGAGGCCCTCAAGGGCCTGATCAGCCGCAAGCTCTTGCTGCAGGGCGCTGAAGACGCCAAGTTCGCCTTCTCCGATGCCGCGCTGGATCAGGTGATCCTGCAAACGCCGGAGTTCCAGGTAGACGGTAAATTCAGCGCCGACCGCTTCGACCAGGTCATTCGCCAGATGGGTTATGGCCGCATGCAGTTCCGCGACATGCTGGCCGAGGAAATGCTCATCGGCCAGTTGCGCACCGGCCTGGCCGGCAGCAGCTTCGTCACCGACCAGCAAGTCGATGCCTTCGCCCGCCTCGAGAAGCAGACCCGCGACTTCGCCTCCCTGACCTTCAAGGCCGACCCGGCCGCGGTCAAGGTCAGCGACGCCGAGGTCAAGGCGCACTACGACCAGCACGCCAAGGAGTTCATGTCGCCTGACCAGGTGGTGATCGACTACATCGAGCTGAAAAAGTCTGCCTACTTCGACCAGGTCAAGGTGACCGACGAAGAGCTCAAGGCCCAGTACGAGAAAGAAATCGCCAACCTCGCCGAGCAACGCCACGCGGCGCACATCCTGATCGAAGTGAACGACAAGGTCAGCGACGCACAGGCCAAGGCCCGTGCCGAAGAGATCGAGCAGCGCCTGGCCAAGGGTGAGAACTTTGCCACCCTGGCCAAGGAGTTCTCCCAGGACCCGGGTTCGGCCGGCAACGGTGGTGACCTTGGTTTCGCCGGCCCGGGTGTGTATGACCCGGCCTTCGAAGAGGCGCTGTACAAGCTGCAGGATGGCCAGGTATCGGCGCCGGTGCGCACCCAGTTCGGTTACCACCTGATCAAGCTGTTGGGCGTACAGGCGCCAGAGGTGCCGAGCTTCGCCAGCCTGAAGGACAAGCTTACCCGTGACCTGAAGACCCCGCTGGTCGAGCAGCGTTACGTGGATGCCAGCAAGCAGCTGCAGGATGCTGCCTATGAGGCTTCCGACCTGGCCCAGCCGGCCCAGGACCTGAACCTCAAGGTCCACACCTCTGCACCATTCGGTCGCGAAGGCGGCGAAGGCATTACTGCCAACCGTTCGGTGGTGCAGGCTGCGTTTTCCGAAGAAGTACTCGACGAGGGGGCCAACAGTACCGCCATCGAGCTCGACCCGGAAACCACCGTGGTATTGCGCGTCAAGGAGCACCGCAAGCCTGAGCAACTGCCGCTGGAGGCAGTGGCCCAGAATATCCGCCAGCACCTGGCCAAGGAGAAGGCCACGGCCGAACTCAAGGCCAAGGCGGACAAGCTGATCGCCGGCCTGCGCGACGGTTCCATTGCTGCTGGCAGTGTGCATGAGGGCCAGGGCTGGAAAACCCACGAAGCCGTGACCCGCGGTGAGGAAGGCATCGATCCTGAGGAGCTGCAGGCGCTGTTCCGCCTGGCGAAACCGCAAGCCAAGGACAAGCCGGTGTATGGCAGCGTCGTGCTGCGTGACGGTAGCCTGGTGGTGCTGCAGCTCAAGGGCGTCAACGAAGGCACTACCGCCACCGACGAAGAGAAGCAGCAGATTCGCCGCTACCTCGCCTCGCGTGCCGGCCAGCAAGACTTCGCGGCCTACCGCAAGCAGCTGGAAGCCAATGCCGACATCACCCGTTACTGACGTGATCGCTGCATGACGAACGGGCCGCCTAGTGCGGCCCGTTCTGTTTCTGCTGCCTGCTCCGGCCTAGCGCTTCACCCCTTCATGATTATCCAGCGTGTCCCGCGCGATCTCGCGCCCCAGGGCAATCAGCTCGGGCGCCTTGTAGAATTCGAAGAACCGGCATACCCGTTTCGGCACGTTGATCAGCACATCCGGCGGATAGCCGGCGATCTTGTACTGCGCCAATGAGGTCTGCATGACCTCGAAACTCTGGTTGATCAAGTCCAGCAGCGAGGCTGGGCCCACGTTGTCGATGATGAACGAACCGGTAGCCGACTTCGGCGCGCCTTCGCGCTCTGGCGCAGCCGCCGGCTGCTGTGTGCCCGGGCTGGCGGCTTCGCTTTGCCATGGGTTGGGCTGTGCCAGCCCTTCAGCGACGATTTCCTGTTCGATGCGGATCAATTCTTCGGCCGGTTTGCGCCGGAACGGCAGGTGTGCGCCCAATGAACTGAGCAAGGCATCGAAGCGCATCTTGAACGCTGCCGGGCGCTCGATCACGGGCAGCTGGTACTGCTTCTGGTTGGTGGCGTTGAGGTTGACCGCGATGATCAGGTCGCAATGGCTGGACACCACCGGCACGATCGGCAGCGGGTTCAGGATACCGCCATCAACCAGCATGCGGTTGCCCTGCATTACCGGTGTAAACAGGCTGGGGATGGCCGCCGAGGCGCGCATGGCCTGGTGCAGGCAGCCCTCCTGAAACCATATCTCCTGCTGGTTGGTCAGGTCGGCGGCAACCGCCGTGTAGGGGATGCGCAGTTGCTCGATATTGATCTCGCCGACGATCTTGCGGATCTGCCCGAATACCTTGTCACCGCGAATGGCGCCCAGGCGAAAGCTGACATCCACCAGGCGCAGCACATCCAGATAATCAAGGCTCTCGATCCAGTTGCGGTACTCGTCCAGCTTGCCGGCGGCATAGATGCCACCGATGACTGCACCCATGGAGCAGCCAGCGATGCAGGCGATATCGTAACCCCGGCGCTCGATTTCCTCGATCACGCCTATGTGCGCATACCCTCGGGCCCCGCCCGAACCCAGTACCAGTGCCACGCGTTTACTCATCAACTTTCCCCGGCCAGTGCCATCATGCCTCTACAATGCACCCATCGTTGCCTCTGCTTCAATGTAGATTGTGTGCAGCTACTGTAGTAAAACCGCTTTGGCAAGGCCGGCCGGGCAGGGCACTTTTGAACTGCCGGGGCGTCGAAATGCCACCGTTTTTTTCCTTGAGGTATCACCGATGAAAGCCTGGATCTGCCTTCCCCTGATTGCTCTGGCCCTTGCCGGCTGCGCAGGCAAGACGGCCTACCGAGAAAGTTGTGCGACCCAGCTGGATGCCGCCTGGAAGGAGCTTGACCTGGCCAAGGCCGAAGGCTTTGCCGGTGCCGTGAGTTATTCCAAGGCTTTGTCGTTGCTCACCGGTGCTAAAACCCAGCAGCAGTTCGAAGGTTATGAAAGCTGCACGCGCAAAGCCGAGAAGGCGCGCTTCTACATTCGTGAGTCCCGCGCCGGGCGTTGATCGAGGAACGTCCCATGTCTGCCATGCTCGACGCTGTCGTTGCCCAGATACTGGCCTTGCAGGTGCGCCTGCTGGCATGTCGCGAACGCCTGGCTGCCGATACCGACAGCGAGGCCCTGCATGACCTGCGTATTGCCGTACGGCGGCTGCGCAGTCTGCTGCGGCCCCTGAGGGGGCTGCCAGGGGTGGAGCAGCTGGAGGCCGCTGCAAGCGCGCTGGGGGCCCTGACCACGCCCTTGCGTGACCAGGAAGTACTGGCAGCGCAACTGATCGCTAGCGGTTACACCGAAGCTGGGCAACGCCGCATGCAAGGCCGCGGCAGTGCGTACGCCAGCGTTGCCCGCAGCCAGCAGCTGGCCCGGGTGCTGGCGATTGCAGATGCCTTTCCACTGTTCCTGCGCGCAGCGGGCCGCGAAGGCTTGGCCAAGGCATTGGGCAAACGCGTCGACAAGCGCTTGGTCAAGCAGTGGCACAAACTGCACCACGCCTTGCAGGACCCCAACCACGACCGTCACCGGCTACGTTTGTTGATCAAGCGTGCGCGCTATGGCGACGAGGCCTACCCGCAATTCCAGCATGCCAGCCAGAAACTGCAGCGTCTGCTGAAAAAAGCCCAGGCCGACCTGGGCGACTGGCACGATCGCTTGCAGTGGTTGCTACAGGCGCGGGAGCACGCCGACCTGGCACCTTGCCAAGCCGTTTGGCAGCAGCAGTTGCAGGAGGCCGAGCAAAGCGCCGATGTGACCCTGGCCGCGCTGGGCAAGGCCATTGCACGTCGCCAGCCCGGGAAATGACCGAAATGAGGGCTGTTCGTCCCGCGTTAGCTGGCTAGGATGGGCACACCCTTTTCGCCGCACGCAGGAGCCGGTCCATGAATTTCAATCAACTGCTCGACGCCGTGCGGGCCAACCCCGACGCAGTCAGCATTCCGCCGACCTGGGCGCAAGGCCGAGCGGCATTTGGCGGCCTCATGGCGGCCCTTGTGTACGAGGCGATGCGCCTCAAGCTGTGTGACAGCCGCCCAGCGCGCTCCCTGGCCATCACCTTCGTGGCCCCTGCAGCGGCAGACGTACCTATCCGCTTCGAGGTGGAGGTGCTGCGCGAGGGCAAGGCGGTCAGCACCTTGCTTGGCCGCGCGGTACAGGCGGGCCAGGTGGTGACGCTGGTGCAAGGCAGCTTCGGGGCAGGGCGGCCTTCGGTCGTGCAGGTACCGGCGTTACCGGCTACGGAAATGAAGGCGCTCGAAGAGGCGGCACCGGAGCTGCCCTATATCAAGGGGGTCACGCCGGAATTCATGCGCCATGTGGCCTTGCGCTGGGCCGTGGGCGGGCTGCCGTTCAGTGGTAATCACTCGAGGAAGATGGGCGGTTGGGTGCGCTTGCGCGATGTCGCCGACGAACGCGTCAATGAGGCGCACCTGCTTGCCTTGGTCGATGCGTGGCCGCCGAGCCTGATGCCGTTCCTGAAGCAACCCGCAGCTGGCAGCACGCTGACCTGGACGATCGAGTTCATTCAGCCTGTGGTCACGGTGTCTACCCAGGACTGGTGCCGCTATTGCGTTGAAACCGAATACGCCCGGGATGGCTATGGCCATGCGGCAGCAGCACTGTGGACCGCTCAAGGTCAATTGCTGGCGCTGAGCCGGCAGACTGTCACCGTGTTCGCCTGACAGGCCGGCACAGGGCCATCGGCTCAGCGCCGGTGCTTGTGGCGCTCCCGCCATGCCTTCAGCCAGGCGCCACTGAAAACAAAACGCGGGAACGTGATGAACTGCTCCGTCAACAGGCGCTGCACGGCATCCTGGCGGTTAGCGAACGGCTCAGGTTGCTGGGCTTCCAGGCGGTGCCCCTGGCGCTGCAGGCCCAAGCCGGCAATCAAGGCAATGATACCCACCGCGATCTGGCTCAGGTCGAGCCCGAACAGGCCCGACAGTACCAGCAGCGCGCCCAGGATGAACAACGGGACGGCAATCAGGTGCAGCACCAGGTTTGTCGGGTGACGGTGGTTATGGTGGTAGCCGCGCCATTGCCAGGCGGGCAGGTTGGGCAGACGTTTACTCATGGGCATTTCCTCATCCAATGCCCAAAGCTTAGTGCTGCCCGCGCAGGGGGGCCAATCGAGGCTGGCTATGGTGGCTATAGCTTGAGCTGGCCGATGGCCTTGTTGAGCGCCCCAGCCAGGATCGCCAGCTCGCTACTGGTGGTGGCCGAGCCCACCGTCTGTTGCACGGTCTGCTCGGTGACATCACGAATGCTCACCACCGCGCGGTTCATTTCCTCGGCCACCTGGCTTTGTTGCTCGGCTGCCACGGCAATCTGCGTGTTGCTCTCGCGCATCTGCGCCACAGCACCGGTGATCTCGGCCAGGGCTTCACCGGCTTCCTGAGCCTGGCGCACGCAATCATCGGCCTTGTACGAGCTTTCCTGCATGAACTCCACCGCATCGCGGGTACCCGACTGCAGTGCCGAGACCATTGTGGTGATTTCGTCAGTGGAGGTTTGCACGCGCTTGGCCAGGTTGCGCACCTCATCGGCGACCACCGCGAACCCGCGGCCCAGGTCGCCGGCGCGTGCGGCTTCGATGGCGGCGTTGAGCGCAAGCAGGTTGGTTTGTTCGGCGATGCTGTGAATCACATTGACGACCCCGTTGATTTTCTGGCTGTCATCGGCCAACTGGCGAATCATCTCGGCGGTTTGCTGAACACCGCTGGACAGCCCGGAAATCGAATCCTGGACCCGGCTTACCACCTCTTTGCCGCTGCCGGCGAGGGTGTCGGCGGTTTGGGACAGGTCACGGGTAGCGCCGGCATGCTGGGCGATGTGGTGCACGGTTGCCGACATTTGGTTGATGGCGGTGGCCGCCTGGTCGGTCTCGCTTTGCTGGCCAAGCATGCCGTGGCGCACATCGTTCATGCTGGCGGCCAGGCGCGCAGCGCCCGAGTCCAGCTGCGCGGCAGTGTGGGCGACGGTGCTGACGACGCGGTGGTAAGTGGCCTGCATGGCATTGAAGGCACCGGCCATCTGGCCGACCTCGTCACCACAGGCCAGTGGCACACGGGCTGCCAGGTCGCCGGTTTTTTCCACGTGCAGCATCACATCCTTGAGGGTATTGAGCTGGCTGAGCAGAAAACGGATGAGCAGTTGCGAGGCAGCGAGCATGGCCAGCATCAGAATCAGGACACACACCGCGTAATTGCTGAAGCGTTCGAAGAACACCTGGCGCAGGCTGGGCGACGGGGCCACTACCGCCATGTACTGATTGCCGCTGTGCACGACCTGTGCGCCGCGCAGCGGGTTGTCGCCCAGCACCCAGGCACTTGGCAGGTCCACCCAGCCCTGGCCGTCGCGCAGGGGCTCGAGCGGTTCACCGGCAAAGGTGGGCGTTTGCCCGGCTGACCAGCTGATCACATTGGCCTGGCGCGGTATTGGCTGCTGGCTAGGCCAGGCAGCCAGCAGCTCGGCTTGCTGCACCGCCTGTACCTGGGCCACCTCGGCGCGGGCGCGTTGCTCCAGGTGCACGGCATACAACACCAGCAGCAAGGTCGTGACAAAGGCCACCGCGTTGACGGCCCAGAATTTGTACTTCAAGGAAACATTGCTAAGCCAGGCACCCATGGGCAGGTCTTCTCTGAGTTGAGCGGAAACAATATTGGCAAGGTGCCATCATTGTGCCAGCTCGTGCCAGAGCCGTTGTTGATGTGTATCAAGAAAAAACTGCGGGGGTGTTTTCCTGCCTCAACCGGCCCCGTCAGCTCAGATCTGGAAGAACGCCCGTGCCGTGGCCGTGGTGTGCGCTGCCGTATGTTCGACCGATTCACCCCGGTGCAAGGCCACTTCATGCAGTACTTGCGGCAAGAAGGCCGGCTCATTGCGGCCGTTCTTGGGTTTGGGGCGCAGGGTGCGGGGCAGCAGATAGGGGGCATCGCTTTCCAGCATCAGCCGGCCTTCGGCAATGTTGCCCACCAGCGCGTGCAGGTGCGTCCCCCGGCGCTCGTCGCAGATCCAGCCGGTGATACCGATGTGCAGGTCCATGTCGAGGTAGGCGAACAGCGCCTCACGCTCCCCAGTGAAACAATGCACGACCGCCGCGCTCAGGTGGTCGCGGTAATCCTTGAGAATGGCCAGCAAGCGCTCGCTGGCATCGCGCTCATGCAGGAACACCGGCAGGCGTAGCTCAACGGCCAGCGCCAACTGGGCTTCCAGGGCTTTTTCTTGCAGGGGGCGAGGGGAGAAATCACGGTTGAAGTCCAGGCCGCATTCGCCCACAGCACGTACCCGTGCCTCGCTTAGCAGTTGGCGCAGTCGGCCTTCGCTACCGGCCTCCCATGCCTTGGCATCGTGGGGGTGCACGCCGGCAGTGGCAAACAGATGCGCGCCACTGGCGTCCAGTTGCTGGCACAGCTCCAGTGCCTGTTCGCTGACTGCCAGGCTGGTGCCCGTCAGCACCATCTGGGTCACCCCGGCTTCGATGGCACGCTCGACGACGGCCGCCTGCTGGTCGTGGAAGCTGCTGTTGGTCAGGTTGACGCCGATATCGATCAGTTGCATGGTGGTATCTCGTGCCGCGGAGCGGCCAGCATAGCAAAAACCGGGTTTTTCTGAACAAAACCAAGAACTTCATGCTGTGGCCGGGGTCTTTTGCCGTCATTTATCACTTGGCGTGCGACCCTGGATGCCGCCCCCGAATGGATCTTTTTGCGCATGCGATTCTGGCTCACTTTCCTGTTGACGCTCGGGCTGGTCTTGTCCGGGGCGGCCCTTGCGCAAACCCAAGGGCCGCAACATAACCCTGCGCCTGCCAAGGTTCGCGACTTGCAGCAGATCCGCAGCAGCAAGGTGCTGCGGGTGCTGGTCAACCAAAGCCGCAATAGCTCGGGCGAGGTCAAGGGCGAACCGGTGGGCATCGAGTATTACCGCCTGCGGGCCCTGGAACACTTCCTCAACGCGCGCCGCGACGACGATCAACAGATCGAGCTGCAGCTCATACCGCGGGCCAAGGAGCAATTGCTCGGCGCCCTGGCGCGTGGCGAGGGCGACCTTGCTGCACCGGGCGAGCTGCTGGACCCAGGCACTGTGCGCGGTGTCAGCAGCAGCGCACCGCTACTCGATCAGGTGCCGCTGACACTGGTCGGGCGCAAAGGCGAGCGCAGCTTCAGCAAGCTCGAGCAGCTGTCGGGGCGAACCGTGGCATTGACCAGTGCCAGCGCGGCGGGCCCATTCATCCAGCAGGCCAACCAGCAATTGGCCCTGCGCAAGCGGCCGCCGATCAAGGTGGAGTGGGTCGACTCGACATTGGCCGTGGAAGATGTGCTGGAGATGGTCCAGGCCGGCATCTACCACCTGACCGTGGTGGAGCAGCCTATTGCCCGGCGTTGGGCGCGGGTGATGCCGCGCCTGCGCCTGCACAGCGGTGTGCGGCTGGGGCCGCCGCAGGCCATGCGCTGGTATGTCGGGCGTGATGCGCCGCAGCTGCTCGCTGCAGTCGATCGCTTCCTCAAGGGTTACCGGGCGCCAGACAACCAGGATGCCGCGTTCGAGCGGATTTACCGCCGCCAGTATCGGGTGCACAACCCGTTGGCCAGCAAGGACCGCCGGCGTCTGGCAGCGCTGCGGGCCGTGTTGCAGAAGCATGGGCAGGCGCAACAGATCGACTGGCTGAACCTGGCGGCGCTGGCGTTCAAGGAGTCGACACTGAACCCGGCCGCACGCGGCAGCGGTGGCGCCCATGGGCTGATGCAGATCACCCCGGCAGCAGCCCAGCGTGTGGGGGTGAGCAACACGGCCACGGTAGACGGCAACGTGCTGGCCAGCGCGCGCTACCTGGCGCTGATCCGCCGCACGTTTTTCGCCAGCCCCAAAATCAACGAGCGCGAGCGCATGGCGTTCGTGCTTGCTGCCTATAACCTTGGCCCCGAACGCGTTCAAGCCATGCGCGCCGAAGCTCGCCGACGCGGGCTCAATGGCAACCAATGGTTCTTCCAGACCGAGCGTATCGCCATGGAGCAGGTGGGCATGGGGCCGGTGAACTTCGTCAACAGTGTCAACAAGTACTACCTGGCATTCAACCGCGAACGTGCAGCGCTTGAACGTGTAGCCAAGCGATGAAGTATCGATTTATTAGATAGCTATGCTGGGTTTTTTGCGATTCTAATATCTTATAAACTGATTAAGATGGCGTCCATCTCAACATAACTGCATCGCCTCAAGGACGCTTCGCCATGAACAACAACACGCTCAATGCCCTGTTTTCCACCCGTGCCGGCGCTGGCCTGAGCATTATCCGCATACTGGTCGGCATCATCTTCATGGCGCACGGTGCGCAAAAGCTGTTCGGCATGTTTGGCGGCTATGGCCTGGAAGGCACCGGCCAGTGGATGGAAAGCATCGGCCTGGCGCCGGGTTATCTGATGGCCCTGTTGTCCGGTAGTGCCGAGTTCTTCGGCGGGTTGGCCCTGGTGCTGGGGCTGCTGGCGCGCCCGGCGGCACTGGCACTGAGCGTGACCCTGATAGTGGCGATTTTCTCGGTGCACATTGGCAATGGCTTGTTCATGTCCAACAACGGCTACGAGTTTGCCCTGGCGCTGCTCGCCGGTACCGTTGCCGTGATGATCGAAGGTGCCGGGCGCTTCTCGCTGGACCGCCTGATCGCCCGCTGACCCGTTGCAAGCTGTGAGCGACAAGCCGCAAGCAAGGGCGGGCCTTTCCTCGGCCTGCTTCTGCTTGCGGCTTGTCGCTTGCAACTTGAAGCTCATCGCTCTAGCATACCGCCTGCGCCGATTTAAACAGCTACTTGCGGGGCGCAGGAAAGCCCCTTGTGCGGCTCGTCCGAAATACCGCTAAAGCGCTGGTTCGGTGACGCCTCCCACCGCTGCCCAGCGGGATTCGCGAGGCGGAGAGAAGCACCATGAGTTGCCCACGTACCAGTGTCTGTTTGAGCCCTCTGCCTGCACACCAGGCATCCCGCACGCCGCGCATCCTGCTCGGCGGCCAGCATCAGCCCACTCTTTTGCGTCACCTCGAAGGCCTGTCCCGGCGCAAGGGCCAGGCACGCGCATTCCTGATCCAGTTCGCCGATGACCCCTGCAATCTTGCGCAGTATGGGCAGGACCGTTTCGACCTTGCGGTCATTCAGTCGCCCGGCCCGCAGGACGCTGCCGAGGTCATCGGCCACCTCACCCGTATCGCGCGCCAGGGCCTGATCACCCGCCGCTGAGGAGCGCCTGTTGAGCACCAACATCATCACCAGCGAAGGCCACGCGGCGCTGAAGAAAGAGCTGGACCACTTGTGGCGGGTCTATCGCCCCGAGATCACCCAGAAGGTCGCCTGGGCGGCGTCGCTGGGGGACCGTAGCGAGAATGCCGACTACCAGTACAACAAGAAGCTGCTGCGCGAGATCGACCGCCGGGTGCGGTATTTGCGCAAGCGTCTTGAGGATGTGAAGGTGGTGGCCTATTCGCCCGAGCAGGAAGGCAAGGTGTTTTTCGGTGCCTGGGTCGAGATCGAGAACGACGACGGCGAGACCATGAAGTTTCGCATCGTGGGTTATGACGAGATCTACGGCCGCAATGACTACATCTCGATCGACTCACCCATGGCCCGCGCCTTGCTGAAGAAGCAGGAGGGTGACGAGGTGCTGGTACACACACCTACCGGTGAAGCCACGTGGTATGTGAACAGCATCAGCTACGGCCAGTAAATTGCGGCTGCATGTGCCGGCCCGGATGCCGGGCCGGCACATGCAGCCTCAAGTGTCCCGCAGTACTGCCAAAGGGCTGGCATTGAGCGCCCGCCGCGTGCCTATCACCCCCGCGCCGCCTACCAGCAAAGCCCCTGTCAATGGCAGCAACAGCAACCAGGGGTGCGGCCCCCACTGCAGGTTGAAGGCATAGCGGTAAAGCACCAGTGTGATCAGTTCGCAACCCACGGCCGCCAACAACCCGCTGGCTGCCCCGAGCAGGCCGAACTCGATCCGCCGTGCCCTGACCAGCAGCGGCCTGGGCGCGCCCAGTGCACGCAGCAGGGCGCCTTGGCGAATGCGCTCATCCAGCGTTGCCTGCAAACCGGCGAACAGCACCGCCAGCCCTGCCGCCAGCACGAACAGCAGCACATATTCCACGGCCAGGGTCACCTGGGCGAGGATGCTGCGCAGTTGGTCGAGCAGGGCATCGACCTGCAGGATGGTCACTGCCGGGAACGCACGTGACAGGGTCACCACGTCCAGGTCGTGCCCCGGCGCCAGGTAGAAGCTGGTCAGGTAGGTGGTTGGCAGACCTTGCAGGGTGCCGGGTTGGAAGATCATGTAGAAGTTGGGCTGGAAGCTGTCCCAATGCACACTGCGCAAGCTGCTGACCCTGGCTTGGCGCTGTTGGCCGCCGATATCGAACGTCAGCAGGTCGCCAGTCTGAAGCTTCAAGCTCTTGGCCAGCTCTGCTTCCACCGATACCCCGGGGATTTCGTGTTCACCGGGCAATGCTTGCCACCAGGTCCCGGCTGTCAACGCATTGCCTTCGGGCAGTTCGGCGGCCCAGGTCAGGCTGAGGTCGCGCTGCACGGCGCGCTCGCCTGCCGAATCCTTGCTGACGATCTGCTGCACCGGTTGTTGGTTGATCTGCACCAGCCGCCCCGGTGTCACCGGGTACAGCGGGGCCGCGACGGCGTTGACCTGCTGCAGGTGCTGAGCGAACGGCTCGCGGTCGTCTGGCAGGATATTCAGGGCGAAATAGTTGGGCGCATCCTTGGGTAGCTGGGCCTGCCAGGTGTCGAGCAATTCCGCCCGCAGCAGGGCGACCAGGGCCATGGCCAGCAGGATCAGGCCGAACGCCAACGCCTGGCCAGCGGCGGCCATGGGGTGGCGCAGCAACTGGCCCAACCCCAGGCGCCAGGTCAGCGGGGCGCCGGCCAGCAAGCGGCGCAGGCTGCGCAAGCCGAGCAGCAGCAGGCCACCGAGCAACAGCGCAGCAACCAGGCCGCCAGCCAGCAGGGCGAAGGTCAGCAGCAGGTCCAGGCTTAGCCGCCACATGATCAGGCCTAGCGCGAACAGGGCTGCACCGTAAACCAGCCAACTGCTGGGCGGTATCGGCAACAGGTCGCGGCGCAGTACGCGCAATGGCGGCACCTGGCCCAGCGCCGCGATCGGTGGCAGGGCAAAGCCGGCCAGTGCTACCAGCCCTGTGGCGATGCCGGCCAGGGCCGGTATTACGCCCCCGGCTGGGATTACGCTGGGAAGCAGGCCGTGCAGTACGCGGAACAGGCCCAGCTGGGCAAGCCAGCCCAGCAGCGCGCCGGCCAGCGCCGCTACTACGCCGAGCATGGCCAGTTGCAGGCAGTACAGGCCAAGGGCCTGCCGGCGCGACAGGCCCAGGCAACGCAGCAGGGCACTGGCGTCCAGGCGCCGTGCAGCGTAGCGGCTGGCCGACAAGGCTACGGCCACGCCGGCCAGCAACACTGCCACCAGGCTGGCCATGTTCAGGTAGCGTTCTGCCTTGCCCAGGGCGCCGCCGATCTGCTGGTTGCCATCGCGGGTATCGCGCAGGCGCTGGTTGGCGGCCAGGCCTTTCTCAATTGCCTGGCGGTACTGCGCCAGTGCTTCGCTGTCGCCACGCCACAGGTCGCGGTAGGTAACCCGGCTGCCGGGCTGGATCACCCCGGTCGCCTGCAGGTCGGCCAGGTTGATCATCACCCGCGGCGTGAGGCTGTAAAAGTTGTTGGCGCGGTCCGGCTCATAGGTCAGTACCCGGCTCATGCGCAGGGTTTTCATGCCGACGTCGATGCTGTCGCCTATCGACAGCCCCAAGGCCGCCAACAGGCGCGGTTCCACCCATGCTTCACCGGGCGCCGGCCCGCCACCCGGGCGTTCAGCACCATATGGGGCCGCGGCGCTGCGCAGCTGCCCACGCAGGGGGTAGGCGCTGTCGGCCGCTTTCACGCTGGACAGCTGGATACCGCTATCGCCGCCGACCACACTGGTGAACTCGACCACCTGAGCGTGGCGCAAGCCCAGTGCCTGGCCGGCCGCGAGTTGTTGTTCGCGGGCCGGGGCGCTGCCCTGCAACACCAGGTCGGCGCCAAGGAATTCGCTGGCGCGCAGTTGCATGGCGCCGTTCAGGCGGGCACCGAAATAGCCGATGGCGGTGCTGGCTGCCACCGCTACCAGCAGGGCGAAGAACAACACCCGCACTTCGCTGGCACGAAGGTCGCGGAGCAACTGGCGCAGGGCCAGGCCGCACAGGCGGGACAGCGGCATGTGTTTCATCAGGCCTCCACCGCTGCCACCAGGCGGCCTGCGTCCAGCCGGATCTGGCGGCGGCAGCGGCGGGCCAGGCGTTCGTCATGGGTAACCAGCACCAGCGTGGTGCCACGCTCCTGGTTCAGCTCGAACAGCAAGTCGCTGATACGCTCGCCGGTGTGGCTGTCCAGGTTGCCGGTGGGTTCATCGGCGAACAACACGGCAGGGTGCGCGGCGAAGGCGCGGGCGATGGCCACCCGTTGTTGCTCGCCCCCGGACAGCTGGCGTGGCGTGTGGCTGAGGCGCGCGCCAAGGCCGACCCGTTCAAGCAAGTTGCGCGCTTGCTCGCGGGCATCGCTGCGCCCGTCAAGCTCCAGCGGCAGCATGACATTCTCCAGGGCGTTGAGGCTGTCCAGCAGTTGGAACGACTGGAACACGAAGCCGACGTGTTCGGCGCGCACCCGGGCGCGCTGGTCTTCATCCAGCGGCCCCAGGTCGTGCCCGGCAAGTATCACCTTGCCAGCGCTGGGTTGGTCCAGGCCGGCGAGCAGGCCAAGCAGCGTCGACTTGCCCGAGCCCGAAGCGCCGACGATGGCCAGGCTGTCACCCCGGGCCAGGTCGAGGGACAGGGCGTGCAGGATGGCGAGGTCACCTTCCGCACTGGGGACCACTTTGCTAAGGTTCTGCGCAACGAGAATGCTGGGGCCCATGGAGAATCCGATGCGAATAAGGTGGCTGAGTGCCGGTCTGGCCCTGTATTGCCTGGCCCAGAGCGCGGCGGCGGGAACGTTGCTGGTGGTTGGCGATAGTATCAGCGCCGGTTTTGGCCTGGATAGCCGCCAGGGGTGGGTCTCTCTGTTGCAGACCCGGCTGGAGAAGGAAGGTTTCGACGCCAAGGTGGTCAATGCGTCGATCAGTGGCGACACCAGTGCGGGTGGCCAGGCGCGCTTGCCCGCGCTGCTTGCAGCGCATAAGCCCAGCCTGGTGGTACTGGAGCTGGGCGGCAACGATGGCCTGCGCGGGCAGCCGCCTGCGCAATTGCAACAAAATCTTGCTTCGATGATCGAGCGCTCGCGGCAGGCTGGCGCCAAAGTGGTGCTGCTGGGCATGCGCCTGCCGCCCAATTACGGTGTGCGCTACACCCGTGCGTTTGCCAACGTGTATGAGCAGTTGGCGGCGGACAAAAAGGTCCCGCTGGTGCCGTTTTTCCTTGAAGGGGTAGGGGGTGTGCCAGAGTTGATGCAGGCTGATGGGATTCATCCGGCCCAGGGTGCCCAGCAGCGCTTGCTGGAAAATGCCTGGCCGGCGATAAAACCCTTGCTGTGATGCTTTAAACGGGGGCAGCTTTCGGCTAATGTTGCGCCCCCCGTTTCGAGTGCCACCGATGCCGCGCCCCGCCTGGTCCCTGTACGCCTACCAATTGATCGAGCCCGATGAGCAGCTTGACCTGTTTGCCTGCCAGGAGGTCCGCGTGCACCTGGTGGCCCGGCAGCTCGAGTTGGGTGTGCCGGTAGACCGTACCTTGTGCGGAGGGCTGCTGCCCGCGCAACCGCGCTGGTCGGGGGTGCCGCGCTCGATCTATCGCGATGGCCGCCTGTGCGAGCTGTGCCGGGCCATCCTCGATGCCCAGCGGCGGGGCATGCGCCCGGTGTGGCCTGAGCTGCACGGCAGCTGAACGACTCGCACCTTTCATCATCTGAAACGCTTGCCGCTCAGCAATGCCTCCCGCTGGCACCAGTGCAGGTGTACAATCGATTCTCTTGACCCACCTTTCGAAGGATTTACCGGATGTTGCCGCGCTTTCCTGCCGTCACCCGTAGCCTGTCCCTGGCCGCCCTGCTGGTAGCAGGCCCCGCTGCTGCGCTGGAGCTGCCACTGCCACCTCCTGGTGAAGACATCGTCGGCCAGGTGCATGTGATCAAGGCCAAGTACGAGGACACCTTCGCCGATATCGGCACCGCCAACGACCTCGGCTACCTGGAAATGATCGCTGCCAACCCGGGTGTGGACCCGTGGTTGCCGGGCGCCGGCACCGAGATCATCCTGCCCACCCGTTACATCCTGCCACCGGGCCCGCGCGAAGGCGTGGTCATCAACCTGGCCGAGTACCGGTTGTACTACTACCCGAAAGGTCAAAACGTGGTGTACACCTTCCCGCTCGGTATCGGTCGTGAAGGCTGGGGTTCGCCGATCGCCAACACCAAGATCATCGCCAAGACGCCGAACCCGACCTGGACCCCGCCCGCATCCATCCGCAAAGAGCACGCGGCAGACGGCGATATCCTGCCTGCGGTGGTGCCGGCAGGCCCGGACAACCCACTGGGGCCGTTCAAGTTCACCTTGGGCGTGCCGGGCTACCTGATCCACGGTTCGAACAAGAAGTTCGGTATCGGCATGCGTACCAGCCACGGTTGCTTCCGCATGCTCAACAACAACGTGTTGGAACTGTCCAAGCTGGTGCCGGTGGGTACGCCGGTGCGCATCATCAACGAGCCTTACAAGTTTGGTATCAGTGGCGGCAAGGTGTACCTCGAGGCACACACCCCGCTGGATGACCAGGGCAATCCGTCGGTAGTCGACAAGCATACCGCTGTCATCAATGCCTTGCTCAAGCGCGAAGACCTGGCCAACAACCTGCGCATGAACTGGGACATGGTGCGTGATGTGGTGGCTGCAGAAGATGGCATGCCGGTAGAAATTGCCGTACCGGTCGAAAACCAGGCAGGCACACCGGTGGTTTCCAGCATTCCCCCAGAACTGCAGTAAGGTATTGGCGGTACAGGGAGGCCCGCCTTTGTGCGGGCCTTTTCGTTACAGTCGCAACGCCCGGCAAAGAGCAGGAAAAAAAAAGCCGACCCACAAGTGGGTCGGCTTCTTAACAATCCGTAAGGATTATTACTTGCGGCTGGCTTTGTCCAGCATACGCAGAGCGCGCTCGTTGGCTTCGTCAGCGGTCTGCTGAGCCTTCTGAGCGGCTGCCAGTGCGTCGTCAGCCTTACGGTAGGCTTCATCGGCACGGGCTTGAGCGCGAGCAGCTGCGTCTTCAGTCGCAGTCAGACGAGCTTCAGTTTCTTTGGAGACGCTGCTGCAACCGGTAGCCAGAACTGCGGCCAGAGCCAGAGCAGAGAATTTCAGAACGTTGTTCATCGTGTTCCCCTTCAAGGACTTTCTATTAAATAGCCATCTCTCGGAAAAGAGAAACTGGCCGGCGTACATAGTACTCATTACTTGTAGTAAGTAAACTGACTGAGCGCAAGAACTGCAAAAAAAATGTTGCTTGACGTGGCCCCGGCACGCTGTGCGAGCTGGGCGTGATCAACAACCTGCCCTGCCCGCAAGCAAGTGTAGTACAGGAACTTTTTTGTTGAACTAAGGGTGACTTGCACGGTCTTTCGGCGTCTTAAAGCCTAGAGCATCCGGCGGCTGCAGGGGCAACGGCATTAAGTGAAGAGGGTAGCGCCAGGCCCTTTTTAACAGTCGAAACCTTGAGTAAATCCGCATGCCGCGCCTACTATCTTGTGAGCGCCAGAAGACTCGAACGATTGCAATCGTCCAGTGGTCGTATGGGCAACAGGTGGCGTAGAGCATTCTGTGCCGGATTAAACCACCATCGGTTAAGGGAAGGGTCTACCTGAAAGACCTGCGAGGAGTAGTGATGAGCGAATCGTTGACCATCCACCATGACCAGGCCGGTCATCAGTTCGAGACCACCGTGGACGGTCATCGTGCCTACCTGACGTACATGGACCTGGGCAAGCAAACGCTGGATATCTATCGCACCTTCGTGCCTAACGCACTGCGCGGCCGTGGCATCGCTGCCGCGCTGACCGAGCAGGCCCTGGCTTATGCCGAGCAGATGGGCTACACGGTGATACCGTCGTGTTCATACGTTGAGCGCTACATGGAGCGCCAGCAGCGGCACTCCACCAAAGCCTGAGCCAGGCCATGAGAGCGGGCCATGGTGAGCCCGCTCAGTAGGGCGTCAATCAGCCACGCTTGCGCTGCGGCAATACATCTTTCAGCTTGGCACGCATGCTGCGCAGCGTTTTTTCGGTTGCCGACCAGTCGATGCAGGCATCGGTAACCGACACGCCGTATTGCAGGTCTTCCAGGTTCTTCGGAATCGACTGGCAGCCCCAGTTCAGGTGGCTTTCGACCATCAGGCCGATGATCGACTGGTTGCCTTCGAGAATCTGGTTGGCGACGTTCTCCATCACCAGTGGTTGCAGGGCCGGGTCCTTGTTGGAGTTGGCGTGGCTGCAGTCGACCATGATGTTTGCCTTGATCTTGGCCTTGGCAAGGTCTTGCTCGCACAGCGCAACGCTGACCGAATCGTAGTTGGGTTTGCCATTACCGCCGCGCAGTACTACGTGGCCGTATGGGTTGCCCTTGGTGGTGACGATCGACACGCCGCCTTCCTGGTTGATACCCAGGAAGCGATGTGGCTTGGACACCGACTGCAAGGCGTTGATGGCGACGGTCAGGCCGCCATCGGTGCCGTTCTTGAAACCTACCGCCGATGACAGCCCCGAGGCCATCTCGCGGTGGGTTTGCGATTCGGTGGTACGGGCGCCGATAGCCGACCAACTGATCAGGTCCTGCAGGTATTGCGGGGAGATAGGGTCCAGCGCTTCGGTCGCGGTCGGCAGGCCCATTTCCGCCAAATCCAGCAGCAGCTTGCGGCCGATGTGCAGGCCGTCCTGGATCTTGAACGAGTCATCCAGGTACGGGTCGTTGATCAGGCCTTTCCAACCGACCGTGGTGCGCGGCTTTTCAAAGTACACGCGCATGACCAGGTACAGGGTGTCGGACACCTCTGCGGCCAGTACTTTCAGGCGCTCGGCATATTCGTGAGCGGCCTTGATATCGTGGATGGAGCAAGGGCCGACCACGACGAACAGGCGATGGTCCTTGCCGTCGAGAATATTGCGCACCACTTCACGGCCGGCAGTCACGGTCTGCAGGGCCTTGGCGCTGAGGGGGATTTCCTTCTTGAGCTGATCAGGGGTGATCAGGGTCTCGTTGGAGGCAACGTTCAAGTCATCGATCGGTAAATCAGCCATCGTGTTACTCGTCAGGTCACGGGTGCCGGCCGCCAACAATCCCCGTGCGGCCCAGCAGCAAGAATAATCGCAACGGGGAGCCGAACCTTAGCGCGTTACAAGGGGCGGGACAATGGGCTGAGCCCAGTCATTGTGGGGTTTTTACCTGTACCAAGGGTTGAAGCGCGAATGGCCTGCCCAGCGTTGCCCAACCGGTGTAAAAAGAACGCCTACCTGTTAGCTGGAGATTGGCATGCATTCGCGCGCACTACGTATTGGCATCATTGGCAGTGGCGCCATTGGCGGCTTCTATGGGTTGATGCTGGCCAAGGCCGGTTTCGATGTGCATTTTCTGCTGCGTAGCGAGTACCCGGCGGTATGTGAGCATGGCCTGAGCCTGGACAGTGCCGAGCACGGCACGCTGCACATGAAGGTGCAAGCCTATGCCAGGGCCGCCGATATGCCGCCCTGTGACTGGTTGTTGATCGGGGCCAAGGCGACCAGCAACGACCACTTGGCCCCGTTGATCGTGCAGGCTGCCGCACCGGGTGCCAAGGTGGTGCTGTTGCAGAACGGCCTGGGGGTCGAGGAGCAGCTGCGCCCGGCACTGCGCAGCGACATGCACCTGCTGGGCGGGCTGTGCTTCATCTGTGTCAACCGGCAGGGGCCAGGGGTGATCCGGCATCAGGCCTTGGGTACCGTGAACCTGGGGTACCACAGCGGGCCTGCCAGCGATGGTGGTACGGCGCTGGTCAGTGAGGGCACAGGCTTGTTCCAGGCGGCGGGCATCGACTCGCACGCCATGCCGAACCTGGCGCTGGCGCGCTGGCAGAAACTGGTGTGGAACGTGCCTTACAACGGGCTCTCGGTATTGCTGGGTGCCAGCACCACTGCATTGATGGGCAACGCCGCCAGCCGTGAACTGGTCCTGGCGCTGATGGCAGAAGTTGTGCAGGGTGCCGCAGCATGCGGCCATGTGCTGCCGGAAGGCTACGCCCAACACCTGTTCCAGGTCACCGAGCGCATGCCTGATTACTGGCCCAGCATGTACCACGACCATGCACACAAGCGCCCATTGGAGTTGCAGGCCATTTATGCCGAGCCGCTGGCGCAGGCGCGGGCGGCTGGCTGCCGCTTGCCGCGCATGGAAATGCTGTACCAGGCGCTGTTGTTCATCGACCAGCACCAAGGCCGGGTCTGAGCGTTTCGAGGGGGTATTCCCAGCCCGATACAGCTCACCCGTGCAGCGCGCCGGACGGCGAAGCGTGCCTCTGCCGCGCTGCTAAGCTGAAGCTTGATCTGCCGCAGCGGCAGTCCAGGAGGTCGAATGATCCGCTCCATGCTGTACGCCACCGACCTCGGTGTCTATGCCCCGTTTGTCATGCAACATGCGCTGGCGCTGGCGCGGACATTCGGGGCTGAGTTGTACGTGATCCATGCGGTCGAGCCCATGGGCCAGTTCGCTGAATCTCTCCTGCAAAGCTACCTCGACGAGCAAACGCTCGACCAGTTGCACAGCCAGGGGGTGAATACCGTAATGGCCAATATAGAGCAGCGCGTGCTGGAGAACTTTCGCGATGAGCTGGGCGAGGAGGCCGACCTTGCCGTCATCAAGGCCGTACGGGTTCGCCAGGGCGACCCGGCGCAGGTCATTCTGGATCAGGCGCAACGGCTCAGTGTCGACCTGCTGATTTTTGGTAGCCACAGTGCCGGTGCCGGGGTGGATGTGCCAATCGGCCGCACGGCGGTGCGCCTGCTGCAACTGTCGCCGGTCCCGGTCTACATGGTGCCGTTGGCGCAGCATTTGGGGCGTAGGAAAACGTGAGCGCGGCTGTAGGGCATATCCTCAGCATGTAACAAAATTGTTCTAGATTTATTTCCGGAACCACTAATATAGTTATATATCGTCGCTGCTTGCTGCCGCTGACTCATCGCTGAACCGAGGGAAATCTATGAAGCTTCAACAACTGCGCTACATCTGGGAAGTGGCGCATCATGACCTCAATGTCTCCGCGACGGCGCAGAGCCTGTATACCTCCCAGCCGGGTATCAGCAAGCAGATCCGCCTGTTGGAAGACGAGTTGGGTGTTGAAGTATTCGCGCGCAGTGGCAAACACCTGACCCGCGTTACCCCGGCCGGTGAGCGCATCATCAATACCGCGGGCGAAATCCTGCGCAAGGTCGAGAGCATCAAGCAGATCGCCCAGGAGTTCTCCAACGAGAAAAAGGGCACGCTGTCCATCGCTACCACCCATACCCAGGCGCGCTACGCGTTGCCGCCGGTGATCAGCAGCTTCATCAAGCAATACCCGGAAGTGTCCCTGCACATGCACCAGGGCTCGCCGATGCAGATTGCCGAAATGGCCGCAGACGGCACGGTCGACTTTGCCATTGCCACCGAGGCACTGGAGCTGTTCGGCGACCTGGTCATGATGCCTTGCTACAAGTGGAACCGTTGCGTGGTCGTGCCGCAAGGTCACCCACTGGCCAAGCTGCCCAAGCTGACGTTGGAGGCCGTAGCCGAATACCCGATCGTGACCTATGTGTTCGGTTTCACCGGGCGCTCCAAGCTGGATGAGGCCTTCAACCACCGCGGCCTTACGCCGAAGGTAGTGTTCACTGCCGCCGACGCCGACGTGATCAAGACCTATGTGCGCCTGGGGCTTGGCGTGGGCATCGTTGCCGGCATGGCAGTGGACGCCAAGCTCGACAGCGACCTGGTGGCACTCGATGCCAGCGAGCTGTTCGAGGCCAGCATCACCAAGATCGGTTTCCGCCGTGGCACCTTCCTGCGCGGCTTCATGTGTGACTTCATCGAGAAGTTCGCGCCGCACCTGACCCGCGAAGTGATGGCCAAGGCAATCCAGTGCCACAACAAGCAGGAGCTGGAAGCGCTGTTCGAAGGGGTCGAGCTGCCGGTGCACTGAAACGCGAACACCGGGGGCTTTGCGCCCCCGGTTATACAGCGGCGTTAGGGTTTCAAGCCTTGCTGATCAGGTTGCCAGCGTGCAACCCGCACTCCTTCTGGGTGGACTCTTCCCACCACCAACGCCCTTCACGTTCATGCTGGTTCGGCAGCACCGGGCGCGTGCAGGGCTCGCAGCCGATGCTGATGAAGCCACGTTCATGCAGGCTGTTGTACGGCAGCTCCAGCATGCGGATATAACCCCACACTTCTGCGCTGCTCATCTGCGCCAGCGGGTTGAACTTGTACAGCGTGCGCTCGGGCGTGGAGAAGGCGCTGTCGATTTCCAGCGCTGCCACCTGGCTGCGAGTGCCAGGGCTCTGGTCACGGCGCTGGCCAGTGGCCCAGGCGCTGACGGTTGCCAGCTTGCGCCGCAATGGCTCGATCTTGCGGATGCCGCAGCACTCGCCATGGCCGTCCTTGTAGAAACTGAACAGGCCCTTTTCCTTGACGAATGGGTCAAGCTGGGCGCGGTCCGGGCTGAGGATTTCGATCGGCAGGCCATACTGCTCGCGCACCTGGTCGATGAACCGGTACGTTTCCGGGTGCAGGCGGCCTGTGTCGAGGCTGAATACCTTGACCTGCTTGTTAAGCTTCCAGGCCATGTCGACCAGCACCACGTCCTCGGCGCCGCTGAAGGAAACCCACAGGTCGTCGCCGAAGTGCTCGAAGGCAAGCTTGAGGATGTCTTGCGGGGATTTGTTGGCATAGGTCGCGGCCAGGGCGGCGACGTCGAAGGGTTGGCTCATCAGGCGGTTTCCATCTTGGCTGTGGCGCTGTGCGCTCGTAGTGGGGGTGATGGTAACAAAAAAACAGGGTCTGGACGGGCTGGCGCTCACAGGCCTTGCAGTGTCTGCAGCAATACCCGCACCTTGGCAATCGACTCTTCGTACTCGGCCTGCCATTCGGAGTCGGCCACCACTGCGCCGCCACCCCAGCAACTGACCTGGCCATCCTTGACCAGCAGGCTGCGAATGGCGATCGAGCTGTCCATTTCGCCACGCACGTCCACATACAGCAGGGAGCCGCAGTACAGTGCCCGCCGCGTGGGCTCCAGCTCGTCGATGATCTGCATGGCGCGGATCTTCGGCGCGCCGGTAATCGAGCCGCCAGGGAAACTGTCGGCGATCAGGTCCAGGGCGTCCTTGCCGCTGGCCAAACGGCCGGTGATGCTACTGACCAGGTGGTGCACGTTGGGGTAGCTCTCCAGGCTGAACAGCTCCGGCACCTTAACCGAGCCCACCTCGCAGGTACGCCCCAGGTCATTGCGCAGCAGGTCGACGATCATCAGGTTTTCCGAGCGGTCCTTGGGGCTGTGCAACAGCGCCTGGGCATTGCGCCGGTCTTCGCCCGGGTCGCTGGCGCGTGGGCGCGTGCCCTTGATCGGGCGGGTCTCGACCTGGCGTTGGCTGACACGAATGAAGCGCTCGGGTGAAAAGCTGAGCAGGGCGCTGCCGTCGGCCAACTGCTGATAGCCCGAAAAGGGCGTCGGGCAGGCCTGGCGCAGTGCCTTGTAGGCCTGCCACGGGTCGCCCTTGCACGGCGCGCGAAAGCGCTGGGTGAGGTTGATCTGGTAGCAGTCACCGGCCTGGATATAGCGCTGCACCTGGTCGAAGGCGGCCTGGTACTGCGCAGGCTGCAAGTCGCCGGCCATGGGTGCGAGCAGCTGAAAGTCGCCATCGGGCGTGTGCCCGCTGCCGGCGAAGAGGCTGATCAGGCGTTCGCGCTCGTGTTGCGCCAGGCTTGGGTGAAACACCAGCTGGCTGGTGCCGTACTGGTGGTCGCTGACCAGCGCCCAGGCATACAGGCCCAGTTGCGCGTCGGGCAGCCCGAGGTCATCCACGGCGTTGCTTGGCAGGTGTTCAAGGCGGCGGCCGAAGTCATAGCTCAGGTAGCCGATCAGGCCGCCGGCGAAAGGCAGTTCTACGCCGCTGGGCAAATCGGCGCTGCCCAGGCGCGCCAGGCCCTCGCGCAGGCGGGCGAGAAAGGCGCGGCCATCCTCTGCGGGTTCGGCTTGCAGTTGTTGCAGCGGCCAGGCACTGAGCAGATCGAAACGCCCGCGCTCGGCACCAGGGCGGGCGCTGTCGAGCAGGATGGCGCCGGGCGCCTGGCGCAGGCGGGCGAAATAGGCGGCTGGGTCGGGTTGGTAGGGCAGGGGGTGGAGCGTACAGGTCGGCATCAGTATGGACGGCGATGTAAAAGCGAGGAGGGCGATTGTAGACCTGTGCGGGAGCAGCGCCTAGCACTGGGCGCGACATTCAACCCTGTGTTTGGCGCCTGGGGCTGGTCGCGACGCAAGGCGGCTGCCCCAGGAGATGTGGCAGCCGCCCCGGCGATCTCAGCCCGGGTGTACGTGCCCGAACAAGCCCTGCGACACCTTCACCCGCTGTTCGACGTCCTCCGTCAGGCCGTCCTTGGCCAGCGCTTCGATGTGCGCTTCGATGGCATGGGTGCGCTGGGTCAGCCCGCAGTCGTTGGCGATCTGGATGTTCAACCCTGGGCGGGCGTTGAGCTCCAGAATCAGCGGGCCTTTGTCCTGGTCCAGGACCATGTCTACGCCGATATAGCCCAGCCCGCACAGCTCGTAGCACCCGGCGGCCAGCTTCATGAAACCGTCCCAGTTCGGCAGTTGCACGCCGTCCACCGCGTTGGTGGTGTCTGGGTGCTTGCTGATGATGTTGTTCAGCCAGGTGCCGCGCAGGGTCACGCCGGTAGCCAGGTCGACCCCTACGCCGATGGCGCCCTGGTGCAGGTTGGCCTTGCCGCCGGACTGCCGGGTGGGCAGGCGCAGCATGGCCATGACCGGGTAGCCCATCAGCACGATGATGCGGATGTCGGGCACGCCTTCATAGCTGATGCTCTTGAAGATCTGGTCAGGTGTGACCCGGTATTCGATCAGCGCCCGGTCACGGTGCCCGCCCAGCGAGTACAGGCCGGTGAGGATGCTCGAGACCTGGTGCTCGATTTCCTCGTGGCTCATGATCTTGCCGGAAACGGTGCGGTAGCGGTCCTCGAAGCGGTCGGCGATCACCAGGATGCCGTCACCGCCGGCACCTTGGGCCGGCTTGATGACGAAGTCGTTGCGGCCGCCGATGATTTCGTGAAGCTTGTCGATCTGCTTCTCGGTCTCGATGACACCGTACATTTCCGGCACGTGGATACCTGCCGCGAGGGCACGCTCCTTGGTGATGATCTTGTCGTCGACAATCGGGTACAGGCTGCGCTTGTTGTACTTCAGCACATAGTCTGCGTTACGCCGGTTGATGCCCATGATGCCCCGGGCCTCCAGGGCTTTCCACGTCTTGATCAGGCCAAACATCACACGTCTGCCTTTTTCACGAATGCCTTGAAGCGCATCAGCTCGGTCAGACGGTAGCCGCGATAACGGCCCATCGCCAGCATGAAGCCGACCAGGATCAGCAGCACGGCCGGGAAGGTGAACACGAAGTACACCAGCTCTGGCACCATCATCAACAGGTGTGCCAGCGATGCGGCAAACAGGGTGCCGATGGCCACTTTCATGGCATGGCCACCGCCACGCTCTTCCCAGGTGATCGACAGGCGTTCGATGGTCATGGTCAGGATCACCATCGGGAACAGGGCCACCGACAGCCCGCGTTCAAGGCCCAGCTTGTGGCTGAACAGGCTGATCGCCGCAATCAGCACCACGACGAAGGTCAGCACCACGGACAGCCGCGGCAGCATCTGCAGTTTCAGGTGCTCCAGGTACGAACGCAGTGACAGGCCCAATGCCGTGATGACCGTGAACAACACGATACCGAAGCCCAGCTGGGTTTCGCGGAAGGCCAGGGCGATCAGCACCGGGGTGAAAGTACCCAGGGTCTGGATACCGATCAGGTTGCGCAGCACCAGGATCACCAGCACACCAATCGGGATCATGACCATGATCATGAAGGTCTGCTGGGTTTGCAGGGGCAGGCCGTACAGCGAATATTCGAGGAAGTCGGCGTCGGTGTTCTCGTCAGTCAGCTTGGCCAGGCGAATGGCGTTCATTTCACTGTTGTTCATGCTGAACGTGACGTTGGCCTTCTTGCCGCCATCGACGGTAATCAGGTTGTCGTCACCGGTCCACCACAGCAGCCGGTCGCTGGGCAGGCCCTGTTCGCCCGTGTCCGGGTTGAAGTACAGCCAGTCGTTGCCGTTGTAGCTGCGCAGCCACAGCTCGGGGGTTTGCGGGGTATCGGCCACGAGGCGGATGGTGTGCACCTTTTCCATCGGTACGTGGGCAATCGACAGCAGCAGGTCGATCACCTGGGCCTTTTTCATCGGTGAGGTATCGCCGGCCAGCAGCAGTTTGACGTTGTCATCGTTGAGGTTGTTGACCCGCTTGATGGTTTCGCTGACGAACGTCTCGACGTCGGCCGAATGCTGGCGGATAGGCGCCATCAGCGCCTCGGCGGCGATTTTTTCGGGGCCGTCGATGGCCAGGCTGTCACGGAAGGTCGGGCCCTTTACCGCGGTTTTTTCGTTGCTGTAGCGCTTGGTCAGCACCAGGCGGTAGTACAGCGTCTGGTTGCCGCTGGCGCGACGGGCCGACCAGGTGACCTTGCGGTTGCCATCGGCACGGTTGACGCTGACCCCGTAGTTGTTGGAGATGAAGCTCTCGTTGAGGCTGACGTAGTCGCGGTTCAGTGGCGGCACGAACATCTGCACCTTGACCGGGTCCTTGGTGCTGGCCACGAACTCGACCTTGGCGTCGATGTTCCACAGGTCGTCGGTTTCATCCTCGGTCACCGGGATGCCGAGGAAGAAGATCTGATAAGCCGTGACTGCCACGCCCAACAACACCAGTACGGTGATCAGGACTTTCAGATGGAGGGTAAGAGAGCGCATCGGGATTACTCTGCTTTGGGAGCGTCGGTGGCACAGGCAGGTTTGCCGGCCGCGTATTTAAGGCTTGGGTCGACCAGCGCGTCGAAGTGCTTGAGCGCCTCGGAGCCGATCAGCAGCGGGAACTGGAAGGCGCTGCGGTCGGTGAGGTTGACTTCGATGGTGCGCAAGGCCTGGCCCATGCAGATTTCGAGTTCGATGACCGGGCGGGCGGTGTAGGCCTTGCCCGATTCAGCATCATAGTCGCCCGCTCGGCGCTTGATTTTGCTGACGCGGGCCAGGGGCCGTTCGATCGGGTGCGAGTGGGCGGCATCGATGGCCAGGTAGAAGCGCACCCAGCTTTCGCCGTTGCGCTTGAAGCGCTTGATGTCGCGGGCGCTGAGCGAGGCAGTTTTGGCGCCGGTGTCGAGTTTGGCCGCCACTTCCAGGTCCAGGTCGCCCAGGCGTGCGTATTCATTGAGACCGTACACGGTCTTGCCGGCCGCCTGGCCAATGGCCGGCAGCAGGGTGAGGCAAAGCAGCAATAAAACGGGTGTGAGTCTCATAATCCTGGCGCGATGCAGTGCAAGGTTCTAGGCAAGGTTCAGGTCAAGGTGACTGGCAACTACTGCGCAAGCTTCCTCGTTCATCTGTCAACAAGCATGACTGCATGACAGACAGGCTATCCATACCCCATCGGAGGCGCGGCATTCTATCACGACGACGTATTGACGCCAGCGGTGCGCGATCTGACAGCGCTTGGCTTGCCTAAGTTCGTTCTTGGACGATTGTCGACAATATTGAATTTGTCTTTGACTTGATTGGCTTCGGTGGTTAACTTCTGGCGAAGAGATTTCCCAAGGTGTCGACAATATGCAAGACCTTTCCACCCCTGGCCCGATGCTGGCAGACGAATCGGAAACCTTGTCGGAAAACGTCTTCCGGCGTATTCAGGCGGCCATCGTCAAAGGGGAAATTGCCCCTGGCAGCAAGATCTCCGAGCCAGAGCTGGCACGCACCTATGGCATCAGCCGCGGGCCGCTGCGCGAGGCCATCCACCGCCTGGAAGGCCAGCGCCTGCTGGTGCGGGTGCCCCATGTAGGCGCACGGGTGGTATCGCTCAACCATGCCGAACTGATCGAGCTGTACGAGATTCGTGAGTCCCTGGAAGGCATGGCCTGCCGCCTGGCCGCTGAACGCATGAGCCAGGCCGATATCGACGAGCTGCGCCGGGTGCTCGATACCCATGAGCGGGATGCCGCGTTCCAGGCTGGCCTGGGTTACTACCAGCAGGAGGGCGACTACGACTTCCATTACCGCATCATCCAGGGCAGCGGTAACCAGACGTTGGTCAAGATGCTGTGCGGCGAGCTGTACCAGCTGGTGCGCATGTACCGTATCCAGTTCTCGGCCACGCCCAACCGGCCGCGCCAGGCCTTTGCCGAACACCACCGCATTCTCGATGCCATCGCCGAACGTGACGGCGAACTGGCCGAACTTCTGATGCGCCGTCACATCGGTGCGTCCAAGCGCAATATCGAGCGTCACTATCTGGACGCCCACAACAATAACCCACGAGGTGAGAAATGACTGTGAACAGCACACCCGGTCAGCGTTTTCGCGATGCCGTCGCCGCTGAACACCCCCTGCAGGTGGTTGGCGCCATCAATGCCAACCATGCCTTGCTGGCCAAGCGCGCCGGTTTCAAGGCCATCTACCTGTCCGGTGGCGGCGTGGCAGCAGGTTCCCTGGGCCTGCCGGACCTGGGCATCACTGGCCTGGACGATGTGCTCACCGACGTGCGCCGTATCACCGATGTGTGCGACCTGCCGCTGCTGGTGGATGTCGATACAGGCTTCGGTGCCTCGGCTTTCAACGTGGCGCGCACCGTGCGCTCGATGAGCAAGTTCGGTGCGGCGGCGATCCATATCGAGGATCAGGTCGGGGCCAAGCGTTGCGGCCACCGGCCGAACAAGGAAATCGTCAGCCAGCAGGAAATGGTCGACCGTATCAAGGCAGCCGTCGACGCCCGCAGCGACGACAGCTTCGTGATCATGGCACGTACCGACGCCTTGGCCGTCGAAGGTTTGAACGCTGCCCTGGACCGTGCCGCAGCGTGCATCGAGGCGGGTGCCGACATGATCTTCCCGGAAGCGATCACCGAGCTGCAGATGTACAAGACCTTCGCTGACCGGGTGAAGGCACCCATCCTGGCCAACATCACCGAGTTTGGCGCCACTCCGCTGTACACCACCGAAGAGCTGGCTGCGGTCGATGTTTCGCTGGTGCTGTACCCGCTGTCGGCGTTCCGCGCCATGAACAAGGCAGCCGAGAATGTGTACACCGCGCTGCGCCGCGACGGCACGCAGAAGAACGTGATCGACACCATGCAGACGCGCATGGAGCTTTACGATGCCATTGGCTACCACGCCTTCGAGCAGAGCCTCGACGCGTTGTTTGCCCAGAAGAAGGGCTGAGCCAGTGACAACACCAGCCCCGCATGGCAGCGGGGTTGCCCGCGAAAGGGCGGGTACAGGCAAGCCCGATTAGCCAGCCAGATTTCCATAACAAGTTCAAGAAAGGAGAAACACCATGGCCGAAGCAAAAGTACTCAGTGGCGCGGGCCTGCGTGGCCAGGTCGCCGGCCAGACTGCACTGTCCACCGTGGGCCAGGCCGGTGCCGGTCTGACCTACCGCGGTTACGATGTGCGTGACCTGGCCGCTGGTGCCGAATTCGAAGAAGTCGCCTACCTGCTGCTGTACGGCGAGCTGCCCTCCCAGGCTGAATTGGCCGACTACAAACACAAGCTCAAGGGCATGCGTGACCTGCCACCGGCACTCAAGGAAGTGCTCGAGCGCATTCCCCGCGACGCCCACCCCATGGACGTGATGCGCACCGGTTGTTCGGTGCTCGGTACCCTCGAGCCCGAGCTCACCTTCGAAGCCCAGCGCGACAAGACCGACCGGCTGTTGGCCCTGTTCCCGGCGGTGATGTGCTACTGGTACCGCTTCACCCACCATGGCGTGCGCATCGACTGCAGCAGCGACGAAGACACCCTGGGCGGCCACTTCCTGCACCTGCTGCACGGCAAGAAGCCCAGCGATCTGCACGTCAAGGTCATGAACGTGTCGCTGATCCTCTACGCCGAGCACGAGTTCAACGCCTCGACCTTCACGGCCCGGGTGTGCGCTTCGACCCTGTCCGACCTGTATTCCTGCGTTACCGCAGCCATCGGCACGTTGCGCGGCCCGCTGCACGGGGGTGCCAACGAGGCGGCCATGGAGCTGATAGAGCGCTTCCAGAGCCCGCAGGAAGCCACTGCCGAGCTGCTGCGCATGCTCGAGCGCAAAGACAAGATCATGGGCTTCGGGCATGCCATCTACAAAGAGTCCGACCCGCGCAACGAGGTGATCAAGGGGTGGTCGAAGCAATTGGCCGATGAGGTGGGCGACAAGGTGCTGTACCCGGTTTCCGAAGCCATCGACAAGACCATGTGGGAGCAGAAACGCCTGTTCCCCAATGCCGACTTCTACCATGCCTCGGCTTACCACTTCATGGGTATTCCGACCAAGCTGTTCACCCCGATCTTCGTCTGTTCGCGCCTGACTGGCTGGGCGGCGCACGTGTTCGAGCAGCGGGCCAACAACCGCATCATCCGCCCGAGCGCCGAGTATGTCGGCGTCGAGCAGCGCCAGTTCGTGCCGATCGAGCAGCGCTGAGGCATGGATCGCCAGGGCTGCTGCGCAGCCCAATCGCGGCATAAGGCCGCTCCCACAGGGACTGCGCAGCGCCCCCATTGGCCAGATCTGTATACCGAGTACCGTGACCGAGCCTGATAACGATATGAATACTGCATACCGCAAGCCCCTGCCAGGCACCGACCTGGACTACTTCGATGCGCGCGCGGCGGTCGAGGCGATCAAGCCCGGCGCCTACGACGGCCTGCCGTACACCTCGCGCGTTCTCGCCGAAAACCTGGTGCGTCGCTGCGACCCGGCCACCCTCGACGCCTCGCTGAGCCAACTGATCGAGCGCAAGCGCGACCTCGATTTCCCGTGGTTCCCGGCGCGCGTGGTGTGCCATGACATCCTCGGCCAGACCGCGCTGGTCGACCTCGCCGGCCTGCGTGACGCCATCGCCGACAAGGGCGGCGACCCGGCCCAGGTCAACCCGGTGGTGCCGGTACAACTGATCGTCGACCACTCGCTGGCTGTCGAGTGCGGCGGCTATGACCCGCAAGCGTTCGACAAGAACCGCGCCATCGAAGACCGACGTAACGAGGACCGCTTCCACTTCATCAACTGGACCAAGAAAGCGTTCAAGAATGTCGACGTGATCCAGCCGGGAAACGGCATCATGCACCAGATCAACCTGGAGAAGATGTCGCCGGTGGTGCACTGCGACCATGGCATCGCCTACCCGGATACCTGCGTGGGCACTGACAGCCATACCCCGCACGTCGATGCCCTGGGCGTGATCGCCATTGGCGTGGGTGGCCTGGAAGCGGAAAACGTGATGCTTGGCCGAGCATCGTGGATGCGCCTGCCGGAAATCGTCGGCGTCGAGTTGACCGGCAAGCTGGCGCCGAACCTCACCGCCACCGACCTGGTGCTGGCCCTGACCGAGTTCCTGCGCAAGCAGAAAGTGGTCGGCGCCTACCTGGAGTTCCACGGTGAAGGTGCGCGCGCCCTTACCCTGGGGGACCGCGCGACCATCTCCAACATGGCCCCGGAGTACGGCGCCACGGCGGCCATGTTCGCCATCGACCAGCAGACCATCGATTACCTGCGCCTGACCGGCCGTGAAGAACAGCAGGTCAAACGGGTGGAAACCTATGCCAAGGTCGCCGGCCTCTGGGCCGACAGCCTGGCCGGCGCGGTATACGAGCGTACCCTGAGCTTCGACTTGTCGAGCGTGGTACGCAACATGGCGGGCCCGTCCAACCCGCATGCCCGCGTCGCCACCAGCGAGCTGGCGGCCAAAGGCATTGCCGGCAGCTGGCAGCAAGTGCCAGGGCAGATGCCTGATGGTGCGGTGATCATTGCCGCCATCACCAGCTGTACCAACACCAGCAACCCTCGCAACGTGATCGCCGCAGGCCTGATTGCACGCAACGCCAACAGGCTGGGCCTTACCCGCAAGCCGTGGGTCAAGTCATCGCTGGCCCCGGGCTCCAAGGCGGTGCAGCTGTACCTGGAAGAGGCTGGCCTGGAGAAAGAACTGGAGCAACTGGGTTTTGGCATCGTCGCCTTCGCCTGTACGACCTGCAACGGCATGTCTGGCGCCCTGGACCCGGTGATCCAGCAGGAAATCATCGACCGTGACCTGTACGCCACCGCCGTTCTGTCGGGCAACCGCAACTTCGACGGGCGTATCCATCCGTATGCCAAGCAAGCCTTCCTGGCCTCGCCACCCTTGGTGGTCGCCTATGCGATTGCGGGCACCATTCGCTTCGACATCGAGAAGGACGTGCTGGGCGTGGTCGATGGCCAGGAAATCCGCCTCAAGGACATCTGGCCCAGTGACGAAGAGATCGACGCCGTAGTGCGTGCGGCAGTCAAGCCGGAGCAGTTCCGCAAGGTGTACATCCCGATGTTCGCCATCGAGGAAGACCGCGGGCCGAAAGTGGCACCGTTGTATGAATGGCGGCCAATGAGCACCTATATTCGCCGGCCGCCATACTGGGAAGGCGCCTTGGCCGGTGAGCGTACCCTGCGTGGCATGCGCCCACTGGCGGTGCTGCCGGACAACATCACCACTGACCACCTGTCGCCATCCAACGCGATCATGCTCGACAGTGCTGCGGGCGAGTACCTGGCGAAAATGGGCCTGCCAGAAGAAGACTTCAACTCTTACGCGACCCACCGCGGTGACCACCTGACCGCCCAGCGCGCGACCTTTGCCAACCCCAAGCTGTTCAACGAGATGGTGCGCAACGCAGACGGCAGCGTGAAGCAAGGCTCGCTGGCGCGAATCGAACCGGAAGGCAGGGTGACCCGCATGTGGGAGGCGATCGAGACCTACATGCAGCGCAAGCAGCCGCTGATTATCGTGGCCGGTGCCGACTACGGCCAGGGCTCATCGCGTGACTGGGCGGCCAAGGGCGTGCGCCTGGCCGGTGTCGAGGCCATTGTCGCAGAAGGTTTCGAGCGCATTCACCGCACCAACCTGGTAGGCATGGGCGTGCTGCCGCTGGAGTTCAAACCCGGCACCGACCGCAAGACCTTGGGGTTGGACGGTAGCGAAACCTATGACGTGCTGGGTGCGCGTACGCCGCGCGCTACGCTGACCCTGGTGATTACCCGGGCCAGCGGCGAGCGCATCGATGTGCCGGTGACCTGCCGCCTGGACACGGCCGAGGAAGTGTCGATCTACGAAGCGGGCGGGGTGCTGCAGCGCTTCGCCCAGGACTTCCTCGAAGCTACCGCCTAACCCTAAGAGCAGGGGCCGCGTTGCGGCCCATCGCCGGCGAGCCAGCTCCCACGAGTCGCGCAATCTCGATGGCAGCACGGTCCCTGTGGGAGCTGGGTTGCCGGCGATGGGCTGCAAAGCAATCCCGAGGGTCTCATGCCCATCAGACAGGACAGCAAAGCAATGGCTCACGTACCGCAAACAAGAATACCTGCCACCTACATCCGTGGTGGCACCAGCAAAGGCGTGTTCTTCCGCCTGCAAGACCTGCCCGAGCCGGCGCAGGTCCCAGGCCCTGCCCGCGACGCGCTATTGCTGCGGGTCATCGGCAGCCCCGACCCTTACGGCAAGCAGATCGACGGCATGGGCGGCGCGACCTCCAGCACCAGCAAGACCGTCATCCTGTCGCCCAGCATCAAGCCGGGCCATGATGTCGATTACCTGTTCGGCCAGGTCAGCATCGACAAGGCCTTTGTCGACTGGAGCGGCAACTGCGGCAACCTCTCTGCTGCGGTCGGGTCGTTCGCCATCAGTAGCGGCCTGGTCGATAGCGCGCGCATTCCACCCAACGGCGTGGCCACCGTGCGTATCTGGCAGGCGAACATCGGCAAGACCATCATTGCCCACGTGCCGGTCACTGAAGGCGAGGTGCAGGAAACCGGAGACTTCGAGCTGGATGGGGTAACGTTCCCGGCAGCGGAAGTGCAGTTGGAGTTCCTTGACCCGGCTGCGGACGAGGACGGTGCCGGCGGTGCCATGTTCCCGACCGGCAACCTGGTCGACGACCTTGAGGTGTCGGGTGTCGGCACCTTCAAGGCCACCTTGATCAATGCCGGCATCCCGACCATTTTCATCAATGCTGCCGATATCGGCTACACCGGCACGGAGCTGCAGGACGCCATAAACGGTGACCCGCAAGCGCTGCTGCGCTTCGAGGCCATCCGTGCCCATGGCGCCGTGCGTATGGGCCTGATCGACCATGTCGACCAGGCTGCCGGGCGTCAGCACACACCGAAAGTGGCCTTCGTCGCACCACCCAGCACGTACACGGCGTCCAGTGGCAAGGCGGTAATGGCAAGCGAGATCGACCTGTTGGTACGGGCCTTGTCGATGGGCAAACTGCACCATGCCATGATGGGCACCGCGGCGGTGGCGATCGGTACGGCGGCGGCCATTCCCGGTACGCTGGTCAACCTGGCGGCGGGCGGGGGCGAGCGCAGCGCCGTGCGTTTCGGCCATCCCTCGGGCACGCTGCGGGTCGGCGCCGAAGCCCGCCAGGTAAACGGCGAGTGGACAGTGACCAAGGCAATCATGAGCCGCAGTGCTCGGGTGCTGATGGAGGGCTGGGTTCGCGTGCCTGGCGACAGCTTCTAACCCACCCCTGGCGCTCGGCCTCAAGCGGGGCCGCTGCGCGGCCCTATCGCTGGCAAGCCAGCTCCCACAGGGATCGCATCAGGGCTGATAGGTGTTTGTCAGAAGATATGCAGCGCC
>NZ_BCBD01000023.1:0-48127 GCF_001320345.1 Pseudomonas sp. NBRC 111127
GACGAGGTCAGCGCCGCGCCCGTCGATGCCGCGAGCGCTGCGCGCGCGTCCATTGCGGTGGCCGAAGCCAAGGTGCTGACCACTGAAATTGCCCTGCAGGCCAGCGAAAAGCTGTTCGAGCTGGCTGGCAGCCGCGCCACCCTTGCCGAATTCAACCTCGACCGCCACTGGCGCAACGCCCGGGTGCACACGCTGCATGACCCGGTGCGCTGGAAGTACCACGCGGTTGGGGCTTACCACCTTAACGGGACCTTGCCCGCGCGGCATTCCTGGATCTGAATTCAATGGCCTTGGGGGCTGCTTTGCAGCCCATCGCGACACAAGGCCGCTCCTACCCGTGGCGCGGACCGGCATGGAACCGCGTATCCCTGCAGGAGCGGCCTTGTGTCGCGATGGGCCGCATTGCGCTCCCAAGGCCCGGAGAAACCCATGACCATCAGAATCATCACCAGCGACACCCAAGCCCTGCATGTCGCCGACGAAATCGCCCAACAACTGCGCCGCGACAGCGCCCTGCGCGACCGCGAACGCCGGCTGCCGCACAGCGAACTGGACCTGTTCACCCGCTCCGGCCTGTGGGCCATCAGTGTGCCCAAGGCCTTCGGCGGCGCTGGCGTGTCCAACGTCATCCTGGCCAAGGTCATCGCCCGCATCGCCCAGGCCGACGGCTCGCTGGGGCAGATCCCACAGAATCATTTCTACAGCCTGGAAGTACTGCGGGTAAACGGCAGCCCCGAACAACAGAAGCGGCTGTATGGCGAAGTGCTGGCCGGCCGCCGTTTCGGCAATGCCCTGGCCGAACTGGGTACCAAGACCGCCAACGAACGCACCACCCGCCTGAGCCGTGACGGTGACGGCTTTCGCATCAACGGCCGCAAGTTCTACGCGACTGGCGCCATCTACGCCCAGCGTATTCCTACGTCGGTGGTCGATGAACAGGGCGTGCAGCACCTGGTGTTCGTGCCGGCCGATAGCCAGGGCGTACAGGTGATCGACGACTGGAGCGGCTTTGGTCAGCGCACCACCGGCAGTGGCTCGGTCCTGTTGGACAACGTTTACGTCAGCGCAGCGGACGTGGTGCCTTTCCAGAGCGCCTTCGAGCGCCCCACTCCGGTCGGCCCGCTGGCGCAGCTTCTTCACGCCGCCATCGACACCGGCATCGCCCGAGCCGCCTACGAGGATGCCCTGCACTTCGTGCGCACCCGCAGCCGACCATGGGTCGACGCAGGCCTGGACAAGGCAAGCGATGACCCACTGACGTTGAAAAGCTTCGGCCACCTGGCGATCCGCCTGCACGCGGCCGAAGCCCTGCTGGAACGCGCTGGCGAATACCTCGACCGCGCCCGCAACGACAGCACCGCCGACACCGTCGCCGCGGCGTCCATCGCCGTGGCCGAAGCGCGTGCCATCAGCACGGAAATCGCGCTTGCCGCCGGCACTGCCCTGTTCGAACTGAGTGGGAGCCAAGCGACGCTGGCCGAGCACAACCTCGACCGCCATTGGCGCAACGCCCGCGTGCACACCTTGCACGACCCGGTCCGCTGGAAATACCACGCCATCGGCAATTACTACCTCAACGACGTCAACCCGCCACGCCGGGGGACCCTCTGATGGCCAAGCAAATCCTGCTCAATGCCTTCAACATGAACTGCGTAGGGCACATCAACCACGGCCTGTGGACCCACCCACGGGACACTTCGACCCAGTACACCAGCCTGGAGTACTGGACCCAGCTCGCACGCCTGCTGGAGCGCGGCCTGTTCGATGGGCTGTTCATCGCCGATATCGTCGGTACCTACGATATCTATGGGCAATCGCTGGACGTCACCCTCAAGGAGGCCATCCAGTTGCCGGTCAATGACCCCTTGCTGCTGGTTTCGGCCATGGCCGCCGTCACTCGCCACCTGGGTTTTGGCCTTACCGCCAACCTGACCTACGAGGCGCCGTACCTGTTCGCCCGACGCCTATCCACCCTGGACCACCTGAGCCAGGGCCGGGTTGGCTGGAACATCGTCACCGGTTACCTCGACAGTGCCGCCCGCGCCATGGGCCTGGCACAGCAACCCGAACATGACCGCCGCTACGACCAGGCCGACGAATACCTGCAGGTGTTGTACAAGCTGCTGGAGGGCAGCTGGGCCGACGACGCGGTGGTCGCTGACCGCGAACAGCGCATCTATGCTCGCCCCGACAAGGTGCGCAAGGTGCAGCACCATGGCGAGTTCTACAAGGTCGACGGTTACCACCTGTGCGAGCCCTCGCCGCAGCGCACCCCGGTACTGTTCCAGGCAGGCAGCTCGCAACGCGGCCTGGGCTTCGCCGGGCAACATGCCGAATGTGTGTTCATCAGCGCTCAGGACAAGACCGCGGCCCGCGCCCAGGTCGAGCAGGTACGCGCGGCTGCCTCGGCTGCCGGGCGCGAACCGCGGGCGGTCAAGGTCTTCATGGGCATCACGGTAATCGTCGCGGCGACCGAGCAACAGGCCCAGGCCAAGCATGCCGAGTATCTGCAGCACGCCAGCGCCGAGGCCGGCGTCGCACATTTTGCGGCCTCGACCGGCATTGACTTCGCGGCCTATGCACTGGACGAGCCGATCCCCTTCAGCCAGGGCAACGCCATTCAGTCAGCCACGCGCCAGTTGCAGGGCAACGCCTGGACCCGCCGGCGCCTGTTGCAACAGCACGCGCTGGGCGGGCGCTACGTGAAGGTGGTCGGCGACCCCGAGCAGGTCGCCGAACAGTTGATCGCCTGGCTCGACGAGACCGGCCTGGACGGCTTCAACCTGACCCGCACCGTCACCCCGGAGAGCTTTGAGGACTTCATCGACCTGGTCGTTCCTCAACTGCAACAACGCGGCCGCTACAAGACCGCGTACGCCGAGGGCACCCTGCGCCAGAAACTGTTCCAGGCCGAGCACCCGCACTTGCCCGCCGACCACCCTGGTTCGGCTTACCGCTTTACCCGCACCCCTACCCCTGCACCGACTGGAGCCCTGCACCATGCTTGAAAAACTGTTCCGGCCCGTCGTGGCCATCGCCCTGTCCCTCGGCCTGTGCGCCACTGCCCAGGCCGCCGAACCCCTGAAGATCGGCACTACCTCGGCCTTTGCCATCCCGCTGGAAGCCGCTGTGGAAGAAGCCCACAAGCAAGGCCTGGAGGTGAAGCTGATCGAGTTCAGCGACTGGATCGCGCCCAATGTCAGCCTCAACAGCGGCGACATCGACGTGAACTACTTCCAGCACATCCCGTTCCTGGAGAATGCCAAGGCGGCTGCGGGCTTCGACCTGGTGCCCTATGCACCGGGCATCATCAACAACGTGGGCCTGTACGCGAAAAAGTACAAAAGCTTCGCCGACCTGCCTGAAGGGGCGAGCGTGGCCATCGCCAACGACCCGATCAACAGCGGCCGCGGCCTGCAACTGCTGGCCAAGGCCGGGTTGATCACGCTCAAGCCAGGGGTTGGCTACAAAGCCACCGAGGACGACATTGTCGCCAACCCGAAAAAGCTGAAGATCCTGCAAGTCGAAGCCGTACAGTTGGTGCGTGCCTATGACGACGCCGACCTGGTGCAGGGATACCCGGCATACATTCGCCTGGCCAACAGCTTCGATGCCAGTTCAGCGCTGCTGTTCGACGGTCTGGAAAACAAGGAGTACGTGATTCAATTCGTGATTCGCCCGCAGAGCAAAAACGACCCACGCCTGGCACAGTTCGTCGACATCTACCAACATTCGCCTGCAGTACGCGCAGCGTTGGACAAGGCTCACGGCAAGCTGTACCAGGCCGGTTGGGAAGGCTGACATGAGCCAGGCCAGCGCATTCAAGGCGCCCACCCCTCAACCGCGAGCGTCAACGGCCAGGGAGCACGCCCTGCACCCGGAAATCAATCAAGCCCATGTACGCTTCATCGGCCTGGGCAAGACCTACCCTGGGCAGGCGCAACCCGCTTTGCACGGCATTGACCTGAACATTCGCCAGGGCGAAGTGTTCGGCATCATCGGCCGCAGCGGCGCCGGCAAATCTTCGTTGCTACGCACCATCAACCGCCTGGAACGCCCCAGCCACGGCCGGGTACTGATCGACCAGGTGGACATCGCGGCGTTCGATGACGACCAGCTGGTGGCGCTGCGCCGGCGTATCGGCATGATCTTCCAGCATTTCAACCTGCTGTCGGCGAAGACGGTGTGGCAGAACGTCGAGCTGCCCTTGAAGGTGGCGGGCGTGGCCAAGGGCGAGCGCCAGCGCAAGGTCCGGGAGCTGCTGGCACTGGTCGGCCTGCAGGAGAAACACCACGTGTACCCGGCGCAGTTGTCAGGCGGGCAGAAACAGCGCGTGGGTATTGCCCGGGCACTGGTGCATGACCCCGAGATCCTGCTGTGCGACGAAGCCACCTCCGCGCTGGACCCGGAGACCACGGCCTCGATCCTGGAGCTGCTGCGCGATATCAACCGGCGCCTGGGCCTGACCATCGTGCTGATTACCCACGAGATGGCGGTCATCCGTGATATCTGCCACCGGGTGGTGGTGCTGGACCGCGGCGAGGTGGTCGAGCAGGGCGAGGTCTGGCGTGTCTTCGGCGCCCCACGCCACGAGGTCACCCGAACTCTGCTTGCGCCGCTGCAGGCGCGGCTGCCTGCGGCGCTGCAAGCCAGCCTGCACCCCCACCCCACAAGCCGTGACTGCGCCGTGGTACTGCAACTGACTGTGCTTGGCGAGCCTGAACTGTCTGCCCTGTTCCACGACCTGGGCGGTCGCGTCCGCCTGCTGCAGGGCGGCGTGGCGACCATTGGCGAGCACGCTCTGGGCCAGTTGATCCTGTCGGTGCAGCACGCACCGCACGATACCCAACAATTGCTGCAACGCGCCCGCCGTTGGGCGGACAACGTGGAGGTGCTGGGCCATGTGGTTTGATCGTCTGCTGGAAGGCTTGCTCGATACCCTGCTGATGGTTGGCGTGTCGTCGCTTATCGCCCTGCTGCTGGGGATACCCCTGGCGCTGCTGCTGGTCACCAGCGGCAAGGGCGGCATATTCGAGGCAGCCTTGCTGAACCGGGTACTGGGCGCCTTCGTCAACCTGTTCCGCTCGATCCCGTTCCTGATCCTGATGGTCGCGCTGATCCCGTTCACCCGGCTGGTGGTGGGTACGACCTATGGTGTGTGGGCGGCGGTTGTCCCGCTGACCATCGCCGCCACGCCGTTCTTTGCCCGAATCGCCGAGGTCAGCCTGCGCGAAGTCGACCATGGCCTGGTGGAAGCCGCGCAGGCCATGGGTTGCCGGCGCTGGCACATTGTCTGGCATGTGTTGTTGCCCGAAGCGTTGCCGGGCATTGTCGGCGGTTTCACCATCACCTTGGTGACCCTGATCAACTCCTCGGCCATGGCCGGGGCGATCGGTGCCGGAGGGCTGGGCGACATCGCCTACCGGTATGGCTACCAGCGCTTCGACAGCCAGATCATGCTGACCGTGATCGCCATGCTGGTGGCGCTGGTGGCGTTGATCCAGCTGGGTGGCGACCGATTGGCGAAAGGCTTGAACAAGCGTTGAGTTCTTCGCGGGCAAACCCGCGAAGAGGCCCTCAATCCCAGTGCAAATCCGCAGCCGGCACCGGCCGCCCGAACCAGTACCCCTGCCCCAGCTGGCACTGCTGCTGCAGCAGGAAGGCGGCCTGCTCTGCCTGCTCGATACCCTCGGCATGCACCTGCATGCCCATGCTGCGGGCCAGGGCGATGATCACCCGCACGATCGCGATGTCATCCTCATCCAGCGGCAACCCGGCAACGAAGCCCTGGTCGATTTTCAGCTTCTGAACGGGCAAACGCTTGAGCCGCAGCAGCGAAGAGTAGCCTGTGCCGAAGTCATCAATGGCCAGGGTCACGCCAAGCTCACGCAAGCGGTGAAGTTGCTCCAGCGCCACCTCCGGGTCTTCCATCACAGCGCTTTCGGTCACTTCCAGCTCCAGCAAGGCGGGGGCCAGGCCGGTGTCGTGCAGGACGTCGGCCACTTGCCGGTACAACTCGTGCTGGCCAAACAGCCGGCTGGAGATGTTCACCGCCACGAACGCCAATTGCCGGCCTTGCGCTTGCCACTGCACCATTTGCCAGCAGGCCTGGCGCAGCACCCAGGCGTCGATCTCGGCAATCAGGCCGGTACGCTCGGCGATCGGGATGAACTCGCTCGGCGGGACCAGACCGCGCTGCGGATGCTGCCAGCGCACCAACGCCTCGACCCCGACCAGGCTGCCGGTCGCCAGGTCGTGTACCGGCTGGAAGAACACCCGCAGTTCCTCATGCTCCAGCGCCCGACGCAACTCGCCGGCCGTCTCGACCCGGTGCTGCGCGTGGGCCGTCAGTTCTTCGGTGTACAGCGCATAGCAGGCTCGCCCATTGCCCTTGGCCTTGTACAACGCCGAATCGGCGTTACGCAGCAACTGTTCGGCACACAAGGCATCGCTGGGGAAAAGGCTGATACCGGCACTGACACTGATGAACAGCCGATGGCCATCGAACAGGAACGGCTCGCGCATGCGCTCGATAATGCCCTGCGCCAGTTTGCCTGCCTGGCCGACTTGCTGGCAGCCTTCGGCCAGCACGCCGAACTCGTCACCGCCCAGCCGGGCCAAGGTCACACCATTGCCCAGTATCTTGCCCAGGCGCTCCCCCACCAGCCTCAGCAACTGGTCACCGATGGTGTGGCCAAGGCCATCGTTGATGCTCTGGAAGTGGTCCAGGTCCAGCAGCAGCAGCAGGGCGCACCCACGCTTGTTGGCCTGCGCCGCGGCCAGGGCCTGCTCGACGCGGTCGTTGAACAGCAAGCGGTTGGGCAGGCCGGTCAGCGGGTCGTGGTGGGCCAGGTAGGCCAGTTCCTGCTCCGAATGCTTGATCGCGCTGATGTCACTGAACACGGCCACGTAATGGCTCAGCTCACCCTCGTCATCGTGAATAGCGCAGATGGTCTGCCACTGCGGGTAGATTTCGCCGCTTTTGCGCCGGTTCCAGATTTCGCCGCTCCACTCGCCCTTTTCAGCCAGGGTGGCGTAAACCTGCTGGTAGAAGGCCTGGCCATGGCGGCCCGACTTGAACTTGCTCGGGCGCTGGCCGATCACCTCGTGCTGCTGGTAACCGGTAATGCGCATGAAGGCACGGTTGACGTGCACGATCAGGCCCTGGCGGTCGGTTACCAGCACCCCTTCCAGGGTACTGTCGAACACCGCGGCGGCCATGCGCAGGCGTTCCCGGTCTTCGCAGCGCAACCGCGCGCCATGGCCGATGAAATGCAGCAGCCGCACCCGGGACAGATAAATCAGCAAGGCACTGCACAGCACCCACACCACCACGTTGATCTGCCGCCCCACGGTCAATGCCAGGGGGTCGTCGGTCATGCTCTGCAGCATCACCTCGGCCAGCACCAGCCAGAGGATCGAGAGCACCACATAGAGCGCGGCCATGCGCAAGGCGTCGCGAACGGAAACAGACATGTCGGGTGGGATAGCCCATTGAAAAGAAAGGGGCATTATAAAGGCTGAAACATGTCGTGACCTCCTGTCTGAACAGTTGACTGGTTTTATTTCCCCACCAAGGGATAATCGACCCTTCCCCCCGCATTTCGAGGGCATTTACATCTATGTGGTACAACGGCCTGCTCGACTTGTCGGCCTGGCAACTGGTCGGCATCACCCTGTTGATGACCCACGTGACCATTGTCAGCGTCACGGTCTACCTGCATCGCTACTCTGCGCACCGGGCCCTTGAGCTCAACGGCGCGCTCAAGCATTTCTTCCGCTTCTGGCTGTGGCTGACCACGGCGCAGAACACCCGCGAGTGGACGGCGGTCCACCGTAAGCACCACGCCAAGTGCGAAACACCCGACGACCCGCACAGCCCCGTGCACAAAGGCCTGAGTACGGTGTTGCGCAAAGGCGCCGAGCTGTATCGCGAAGAGGCCCGCAACCCAGACACCCTGCGCATCTACGGCAAGAACTGCCCTGATGACTGGATCGAGCGCAACCTTTACTCGCGCTACAAACTGGGCGGCATCGCGTTGATGGCCGTGATCGACCTGCTGCTGTTCGGCACCCTCGGTATCACCGTCTGGGCGGTCCAGATGATGTGGATCCCATTCTGGGCTGCCGGTGTCGTCAACGGCCTGGGCCACGCGTTCGGCTACCGCAACTTCGAATGCCGTGACGCGGCCACCAACCTGGTGCCGTGGGGCATCGTGATCGGCGGTGAAGAGCTGCACAACAATCACCACACCTACCCCAATTCGGCCAAGCTGTCGGTCAAGCGCTGGGAGTTCGACATGGGCTGGGCGTGGATCCGCCTGTTCTGCCTGCTGCGCCTGGCCAAGGTGCAGCGTGTGGCGCCGATTGCCCATCGGGTGGAAGGCAAAGGTAGCCTGGACATGGACACCGCCATGGCGATCCTCAACAACCGCTTCCAGATCATGGCCCAGTACCGCAAATTGGTGATCGCCCCACTGGTAAAGCTGGAACTGGCGCGTGTCGACGCCTCGGTGCGCCACCACTTCCGCCGTGCCAAGCGCCTGCTATCCCGTGAAACCAGCCTGCTCGAAGACCGCCATCATGTGCGCATCGAATCGATGCTTGCGCACAGCCAGGCCCTGAAGACCATCTACGAAAAGCGCCTGGCCTTGCAGCAGATCTGGGCCCGCACCAGCGCCAACGGCCATGACATGCTGGCCGCCATCAAGGACTGGGTACACGAAGCCGAAACCAGTGGTATTCAAGCCCTGCGCGACTTCGCGGCACAGCTGAAAACCTATTCCCTGCGCCCGATCGGCGCCTGATCGCCGTTGATCGGCACGCCCCAGCATGGGGCGTGCCAGCTGGAACTTCCCCACCTCGCCCCCACTCAAACCCCGCACATCGCCCGCGTGGCGGGCAGGATGCTGGCCGCACGCTTTCACGTCGAGACTCGCTACGTGCACATGGCCAAGAATATTCCAATGACATCGCCGGGCCCGGTACCACCGGGAGCCGCCCGCACTTTACTGGCGCTCCTTCATGCGCAAGGTGAAGTCGCCCGCCTGAGCGAACGCGAACAGCTGTTCAGCTCGTTGCTCGAGAGTGTCAACGCAGTGCTCTGGGCCTTCGATTGGGAAACACGCGAAGTGCTGTACGTAAGCCCCGCCTACGAGCGCATCTTCGGCCGCCCGGCCAGCCTGGTACTGGCCGACTTCAACGAGTGGCGCGACAGCATCTACCCCGACGACCTGGAATACGCCGAGCGCAGCCTGGCCCAGGTGCTGCTCAAAGGCGCGGTCGAGGACCGCGAGTACCGTATCATCAATGCCGACGGGCAAGTGCGCTGGTTGAGCGACAAGTGCTACATCAACCAGCAGCATGACGGCGACCGCGTGATCATCGTCGGCATTGCCGAAGACATCACCGAGAAAAAGCAGCTGGAAGGCGAGTTGCAGCGCCTGGCCACCATTGACGTGCTGACCCAAAGCAGCAACCGCCGGCACTTCTTCGAATGCGCCCAAGCGGCGTTTGACAGCGCCCGGGAAAACGGCACGCCGTTGGCCTTCCTGTTACTGGACATCGACGACTTCAAACAGATAAACGACAGCTATGGCCACCAGGAAGGCGACCAGGTGCTGCAGCACATCGCCGACAGCGGCAAGGCCGTGTTGCGCCGTGGCGACCTGTTCGGGCGTATTGGCGGCGAGGAGTTCGCGGCAGTCTTCCCAGGGTGCAGTGCCGAGCTGGCCGGGCAGATTGCAGAGCGGCTGCAGCGGCAGATTCAGCGTTTGAGCTTCAGCCACGGGGCGCACACTTACGGGGTAACGGTGAGCCAGGGGCTTACCGGGTTGACCGCTGAAGATGTGGCGCTGGACAGCCTGTATGCCCGCGCCGATGCGGCGATGTACCAGGCCAAGCGGCAGGGCAAGAATCAGATCGTGCGCGGTTGACCCCCCTTACGCCTGCCCGGCTCAAGGAACATCGTCGGCTTGTATAGGGCCTTCAGCCGCGGGCTGCGAACTGGTTTCGGGGTTCTCCACCTTGCGCAACCGGGTCAGCTCCGGCAAGCCCATCTTCAGCAAACGCGCCGTCTTGCCACTGGCAATCTTCGCCAGCCCCTGCTCAGCCGGTAGCCGCGCCAACTGCCCGGCCAGGTTCATGGCCAGAATATCGCGCGAGTACACCCCGCCACCGAGTTGATAGATCGCCGCGATCAGCTCGCGTAAAGCCAACGGCAAGCGCCAGCGGGTGCGCAGCGCCGAGCCGAATGCGGCACCGAACTCGTTGAGCGACAACTGGACCTTGTCTTCGTCCAGCTCGCCGCCCGCCAGGCGCCATTCCTGCAGGCAGCGCAGCACCGCCAGGTCGCCCAGGCAATGCAGCAACCCTGCGCAATAGCAAAGCCCTTCGTCCAGCGCCAGCAGGCGCGCCAGCGTACGGCCATATTCGGCGGTGTGCAGGGACAAGTCCCAGTACTGCGCCGCATGCTGCGCCAGCAAGGGGTCGCTGAGGCGGGCGCTGCGCTTGAGGGTCATGCCCAGAATCAGGTTCATGCTTTGCGTGCTGCCCAGCTTGTTCAGGGCTTGCAGCAGGGTTTGCACCGGTGCTTCACGGTGCAGGGCTGCGCTGTTGGCAGCCGCTATCAGCACCGCGGTCACTTGCGGGTCACGACAGACTTCTTCTTCCAGCACCTTCAGGTTCAGGCCTTCAGGGTTCAGGGCTCGCTTGATCGCCACCTGCAAGTCGGCCAGCAGCGGCCCGCCATCGGCAGTAGCCCGGCGCTGTTCGAGGTAAGCGCGCAGGCTGGCACCGGGCTGCAAGGGCGGCACCGGGCAGGCGATTTCTTCGCCCACGCCCAGCAGCAACTGTTCCAGGCGCTTGCGCAGGTTACCCAGGTTCAGGGGCTTGCTCAGGTACGCCGTGGGGTGCAGCGGCAGGGCTTCGCGCACACTCGCACTGTCGCTGCGGTTGCTCATGAGGATGAACGGCAACCCCGACCCTTTGGCGCGAACTTTGCGCAGCAGGTCGAGGCCGTCGATGCCCGCCAGCTCACGTGCTGCAATGATCAGGTCCGGCTTGGCGGCCAGGGCGCTGAGCGCCTGCGAGCCGTCGGCACAGACCTGAAGGCGGGCATCGCAGCGAACGCTCAGCAGCATCTCGCTGAGCATGTCGCGCACCCATGGGTCGCCTTCGACGATCAGTACGCTCGGTGGGGTGGGCTCTGCAGCGTTCATCGCCAACTACTCCTGTAAATCCTTGCCTCAGCCTTTTACAACGTGCTGGGCGCATCATCCAACAACCATAGCCTCCGACGCATCACCGGGCATAAAAAAACCCGCCGAGGCGGGTTTTTTCTGAAGCGCATCACATCAGGCAAGTTCAGCGAAGCACTCTTCGATGATGGCCAGGCCTTTGTCCAGCAGCGCGTCTTCGGCGGTCAGCGGAACCAGAATCCGCAGAACGTTGCCGTAGGTGCCGCAAGACAGCAGGATCAGGCCTTTTTCGCGGGCTTTGGCCACAACCTGGCCAACAGCAGCGGCGTCAGGGGTGTGGGTGCCTTTCTGGAAGACTTCGACGGCAATCATCGAGCCCAGACCACGAACGTCGCCAATGATCGGGTGTTTCTTCTGGATTTCACGCAGGCCGGTGGTCAGGCGCTCACCCACTGCCTTGCTGCGGTCCAGCAGTTTCTCTTCTTCGAACACTTCGATCACGGCCAGGGCTGCGGCGCAAGCGATCGGCGAGCCGGCGTAGGTGCCGCCCAGGCCGCCCGGAGCGATAGCGTCCATGTACTCGGCCTTGCCGCATACACCGGCCAGCGGGAAGCCGCCGGCGATGGACTTGGCAAAGGTGGTCAGGTCAGGCGCAACGCCCATCTGCTCCATGGCGAAGAAGGTGCCGGTGCGGCCAGCGCCGGTCTGCACTTCGTCGGCGATCAGCAGGATGCCGTGCTGGTCGCACAGGGCGCGCAGGCGCTTCATCAGCTCTTTAGGCGCTGGCAGGAAGCCGCCTTCGCCTTGTACAGGCTCCAGGATGATTGCAGCGATGTCGCGTGGCTCTGCGTCGTTCTTGAAGATGCGCTCGACCGAGGCGATGGCGTCGTCAACGCTCACACCGTGCAGCTCGCTCGGGAACAGGGCGCGGAAGACGCCGCCTGGCATCAGGCCCATGCCTGCGGAGTACGGCACGACCTTGCCGGTCAGGCCCAGGGTCATCATGGTGCGGCCGTGGTAGCCGCCGGTGAAGGCGATAACGCCGGCACGGCCAGTGGCGGCACGGGCGATTTTCACGGCGTTTTCAACGGCTTCGGAGCCGGTGGTGACCAGCAGGGTCTTCTTGTCGAAGTCGCCTGGGACCAGCTTGTTGATCTTTTCGCACAGCTCGACGTAAGGCTCGTAGGCCAGCACCTGGAAGCAGGTGTGGCTGACCTTGGTCAGCTGCTCTTGCACGGCTGCAACCACTTTCGGGTGCAGGTGGCCGGTGTTCAGCACTGCGATGCCGCCGGCGAAGTCGATCAGTTCGCGGCCTTCAACGTCGATCACGGTCGAGTTCTTCGCGCTGTCGACGAAGATCGGGTGAATCTGGCCAACGCCACGCGGGACGGCAGCTACACGACGTTGCATCAAGGATTCGTTGGTCTTGCTCATAATGCCCTCATTGCGCCGACAGTAATGGCGCTTTTATTCGGGGGTGGCTGGGAGTGCTCGCGAACAGTATTCGTTGATCGACTGCCACAAGCGCCCTGGCCACCAGGTACTGCAATGTAAAAAAGGCCAGCGAGACGTCGCTCTCGCGCCCCGCTGGCAGAGGTAAAGCCGTTACCGTGCGATCAAACGCTGATGCACAGGTATTTGATTTCGAGGTAGTCCTCGATACCGTACTTGGAACCTTCGCGGCCCAGGCCAGAAGCCTTGATGCCACCGAATGGCGCCACTTCGTTGGAAATCAGGCCGGTGTTGATACCCACCATGCCGTACTCCAGGGCTTCGGCAACACGGAACACACGGCTCATGTCGCGGGCGTAGAAGTACGAAGCCAGGCCGAATTCGGTGTCGTTGGACATGGCGATGACTTCGGCTTCGTCCTGGAAGCGGAACAGCGGCGCCAGTGGGCCGAAGGTCTCTTCCTTGGCGACAGCAGCAGTTTTCGGTACATCAACCAGGATGGTCGGCTCGAAGAAGTTGCCTTCGATCAGCTTGCCGCCGGACAGTACCTTGGCGCCTTTGGAAACGGCGTCTTCGATGTGCTCCTGAACCTTGGCGACAGCCTTGCCGTCGATCAGCGGGCCAGTGGTGGTGCCATCTTCCAGGCCGTTACCGATCTTCAGCTTGGCCACCGCAGCCGCCAGCTTCTCGGCGAACGCGTCGTAGACGCCGTCCTGCACGTAGATACGGTTGGCGCAGACACAGGTCTGGCCGTTGTTACGGTACTTGGAGATGATCGCGCCCTCGACCGCCTTGTCCAGGTCGGCGTCGTCGAACACGATGAACGGGGCGTTGCCACCCAGCTCCAGGGAAACCTTCTTGATGTCCTTGGCGCATTCTTCCATCAGCTGGCGACCGATTTCGGTCGAGCCGGTGAAGGACAGCTTGCGTACCAGGGAGTTGCCGGTCAGTTCGCCGCCCACTTCACCAGCGCTGCCGGTAACCACGCTCAGCACGCCAGCCGGGATACCGGCACGGTGGGCCAGTTCGACCAGGGCCAGGGCGGAGTAAGGGGTTTGCGAAGCAGGCTTGAGCACCATGGTGCAGCCAGCGGCCAGGGCCGGGCCGGCTTTACGGGTGATCATGGCAGCCGGGAAGTTCCACGGGGTGATGGCCGCGGTTACGCCGATTGGCTGCTTGATGACGATCAGGCGCTTGTCTGGCTGGTGGCCCGGAATGGTGTCGCCATAGACACGCTTGGCTTCTTCGGCGAACCACTCGATGAACGAGGCGGCATAGGCGATTTCGCCCTTGGCTTCGGCCAGCGGCTTGCCTTGTTCGGTGGTCATCAGGCGAGCCAGGTCGTCCTGGTTTTCGATCATCAGTTCGAACCAGCGACGCAGCTTGGTCGAGCGCTCTTTGGCGGTCAGGGCACGCCAGGCCGGCAGAGCCTTGTCGGCAGCTTCGATGGCGCGGCGGGTTTCCGCGGTGCCCATCTTAGGCACGGTACCGATGACTTCACCGGTGGCCGGGTTGGTCACCTTGATGGTCTGGCCATTGTCCGCATCCAGCCACTCACCGTTGATGTAGGCTTGCTGGCGGAACAACTGAGCGTCTTTGAGCTGCATGTCGGCTTCCCGAATTGTTGATTGTTGAAAAGCGCCCAAGGCAGGGCATCGAGCGTTTGAAATCTCAAACGAATGCTAAGCGGCTGCTGGGGTGTTGGACAATAGGCTGTTCGAAAAAAAGAACGAATGGTTGAACAGCCGGGCGGAAAAGTCATCATTTGCGTACTGGCGACCGGCCCTTTCGCGGGCACGCCCGCTCCCACTGGGCGGAAGCGGCTTCAGCCGCGAACCGGCCGGCACAGGCAACCGGGAAAAAAGGCTACAGATCAAGGCGATGGACGCGACCGGCGCAGATGGGTATCATGCGTGCGCGTTGCACTCGTAGCTCAGCTGGATAGAGTACTGCCCTCCGAAGGCAGGGGTCGTGGGTTCGAATCCCGCCGAGTGCGCCATATCAAAAAGCCCTGGGCCTGTGCCCGGGCTTTTTCATTTGTGCGACATGTCGCGTTTCTGGCACTCCCGTGCCACTGGCCATTGATGTTAGCGTGGGCGTCCTCCCGTTGCTCCAACGGGTACCCCATAACAATCCATGGCGAAGGAATGCGCGCAACCATGCACCTGAAAAAACTCACCGCCACCACCCTGCTGCTGGCCAGCATCGGCCTGTTCACCCAACCGGCCCAGGCCAACCTCACTCAGCAACAGGCCGCGGCAATCGTCAAAACCTTCGACGGCAGCGACCCGCGTGACTTCAAGCAGTTCCTCGGTAAGCTCAAAGGCAGTGACCTGGCCAAGGCCGATAACCTTGAGGCGACACTGCAGGCCTACCTGAACGGCAAACCGCTGGCCGCCGGGCAACAGGACGAGATCAACCGCCTGCTTGGCCTGTATACCCGCATCAAGTACGGCAAGGCTGCCACTGAAACCCTGCGCGAACTGGTGGCTATTCCAACCTACAACGTCGAGGGTACGCCGCAGTACGAAAACCCGGCGTTCCTGAAAATCGCCGACAAGATCAAAGCACTGGCCGACAGTTTCGGCCTGGCGTTCCGTAACATCGATAACCGGGTTTACGAAATTTCGCTCGGCAGCGGCAAGGAAGTGATCGGCATCCATGCCCACGCCGATGTGGTGCCGGTCAATCCGGACAACTGGAAGCTGGCCGACGGCACCCGCCTGGACCCGTTCAAGGTCACCCTGGTTGGCGACCGCATGTATGGCCGCGGCACCGAAGACGACAAGAACGGCATCGTTGTCGCGATGTATGCGTTGAAAGTGGCCAAGGACGAAAACCTGCCACTGGCCCGCCAATTCAAGCTGCTGATCGACACGACGGAAGAAACCAGTGGGGATGCGATCCCCTATTACTTCGAGCGCAACCCCACGCCTGATTACAACCTGGCGCTGGATGGCGGCTACCCGGTGGTCATTGCCGAGAAGGGCTACGGTACGATCATGGCCAGCTTCAGCAAACGCCCGGCCACGGGTGAAGGTGCTGAAATCATCAACCTGACTGGCGGGCTGGCCACCAACCAGATCCCCACCACCTCGGTCGCAACCCTGGCCACCGACAACCCGGCAGCACTCGCCAACCAACTGCAGCAAGCCGGCGCCGGGTATGTAAAGCAGCACGGTGGTGACTTCAGCATCGACGCCAAGGCCGACGGCAAGCAGGTGGTGCTGACAGTAACCGGGGTTTCCGCGCATTCCTCGGAGCCGGAGTCCGGGGTAAACCCGGTTGCACGCATGCTCGACTTCCTTGCTGGCGTGGGCCAGCAAGTACCGCTCAAGCACAACCAATTCACCGACGCCGCCCGCTACGCTGCCGACAACTGGGGCCTGGACTACTTGGGCAACAAGCTGGGCGTGGCCTTCAAGGACCCGTTCATGGGCCCGCTGACCGCGTCGTTGACCTATGTAGGGGTGGACGACAAAGGCTTGAAACTGGCGGTGAACCTGCGCATTCCCAAGGGCAAGCCGCTTGCCACGATCAAGGACGAACTGGCCACCAGACTGGACAAATGGACCCGGCAGAGCCGCACCTCGGTGGCCTTCGACTATAGCCTGGACGAACCGATGTATCGCAACCCCGAGGGCCAGTGGGTGAAGGCTCTGCTGGCGGTGGCCAGCGAGAACCTGGGCATGAAGCATGAGTTCGGCACCTCGGCGGGTGCCACGTCGGTACACGACCTGCCCAACGGCGTGCAATTCGGCCTGGCCATGCCAGACGTGAAGTACACCGGGCACAACGACAACGAGTTCAAGACGGTAGAGCAGTTCATGCTGGACCTGCAGGTCGTCAGCGAAATGGTCGCGCGGATCGGGCAAATGCCGAAGCTTTGATCGGCTGCACCGATAAAGCCGCTCCCATAGGGTGCATCACAGGCTCTGAGGCCAATGACACTACCTGTGGGAGCGGCTTTAGCCGCGAAGAGGCCCGCATAGGCGAACACCGATGACGTTTTTCAATCGACTCCATGCCGTTTCCTGCATTGCCGTGCAGAGCGCCGTACCGGATGCTTTAGTTACACCGAGACAGCGCTTTTCCACCCGCAGAGGCCCGTATGAAGACCGTCGAACAAATCCTCAAGACCAAGTCCCAGCACCAGACCGTGTACACCATCGGCCCGGATGACTCGGTGCTCGACGCCCTGAAAATGCTGGCGGAGAAAAACATCGGTGCACTGCCGGTAGTCGAGGGCAAGCAGGTGGTGGGTATCGTCAGTGAGCGCGACTATGCACGCAAGCTGGTGCTCAAGGGCCGCTCTTCTGCCGCCACCCCGGTACGGGAAATCATGAGTGCGCCAGTGGTCACGGTCGAGCCCAGGCAGAACCTCGAGTACTGCATGAACCTGATGACCGACCGCCACCTGCGCCACTTGCCGGTCGTGAGCAATGGCGAGCTGCTAGGGCTGTTGTCGATCGGCGACCTGGTGAAGGAAACCATTGCCGAGCAGGCCAGCTTGATCAAGCAGCTGGAGCAGTACATCCGCGGCGAATAAGCGCATTCAGTGGTAGCCGCGCTCCAGTTCGTCCAGCTGGTGGTCAAAACTGCGCAGGCGCGCCGACCAGGTGTAGACCAGCACTTCGAGGTCGCGATTGAGCACAGCTGTATTGCCATGCCCGCTTTGCGTGGGTTCGCCCAGGTCCAGCTGGTAGCGCTCGCGGGCCATGGCCTGGGCCACGCTGGATAGGTCGCGGGCGTTGGCCAGCCAATGATGATGGTGGTCGTGGATCTCGCGGTCGAGCACCCGGCACTGGCGCTTCAGCGCATCGAGGCTTTGCTCCAGCGGGGTGCCCTTGAGTTCGCCCATGACCTCTTCGAAAGTGCGCCCCGAATGCCAGTAGCTGCCCCAGAAATAACGATCGAAGACCGTTTCCACGCGGCGTAGCGCAACTTTGGTGTTCCAGATGGTCAGCAACGTGCGCCCCTGGATCACTTCGCGCTTGTTCAGGTGCAACTGCTGCCAGGCGACCCAGGCCAGCGCCACCACGGCGACAGCCACGGTGACCGCGGCGGCGGCGTAGAGGAACTGCACCGCCTGGTTCAGTTGATGCGCCTGCCTGATGCCGTAGAAGTAGCTGGCCGTCAGAATGCCCAGGATGGAAACGGAGCACCAGAAACCTGATACGTAGGGATCTTTCATCGCGCTATCCCCCGATTGTTTTCCTGAGCATAGCAACGGCCATTCACACGTCAGGTGCCGCTCGGCGCTTTATTTTTTCTGGGGGTGAAGCGCCTCGTTGAGTTGGTCGATCATCGGGATCCAGTCGTCATCGGCGATGTATTTTTCTTTCAGGAACGCGCGCTGCGAATCGCTCCAGAAAGGCGCATCGACCAGTTTCACATCGTCCTCGAGCGGTGAGTGTGTCGTGATGAAGCGGTCGATTTCGACCGGGTCGTCAGACAGCCCCAACTGTTTGAAGATTTCCGACAAAGGATGAATCGGCTTGTCCATGTTTCCTCCTCGGTGCCGGGGCGTGCATCGAAGCTGCCGGCCCGGCATGGGTTGAGAGCACCAGTTGCAGGTTCGGCTCCATGCTCATGTGAAACGGATGATCGTGATCATCCGCCCCCTGATAGACAGCACCCCGACGGACAAGACTCGATCGAACCTGCATTTATCGCAGCGCGCCTGTCAGACGGGTGCGCGGCGCAAGGTCGCCAGGAACGCCGCTGCACCAATGAACAACCCGGCAAACGTGCGGTTCAAGCGCTTCTGCTGCCTGGGAGTACGCAGCAGGCGCAATACCCGCGCGGCCAAGCCGGTGTAGCCCGCCATTACCAGCAGGTCGACACTGACCATGGTCAGGGTGATTGCCACATACTGCGGCAGCAGCGGTGCATGCGGGTTGATGAACTGCGGCAGTACCGCAAGCATGAACACCAGCGCCTTGGGGTTGCTGACGTTGACCAGGAAACCGCGGAACATCAGGCTCAACGGCCTGCCGATGGGGCGAACGCCCGACTCATCGGTCATGTCCATCGGCAGCGCACGCCATTGCTTGTACGCCAGGTAAACGAGGTAAGCGACGCCAAACCACTTGATGAACTGGAACGCCGTGGCCGAGGCGGCCAACACGGCGCCCACGCCGGCGGCGATGATGGCGATTTGCAAAATCAGGCCCAGTTGCAGGCCCAGGGCATTCCAGTAACCGCGCCAGAAGCCGTATTGCAGGCCACTGGACATCGAGGCAATCGCCCCGGCACCAGGGGAAAGGCTGATCACCCAGCAGGCGGCAAAAAATCCCAACCATACTTCCATCGACATCACACACCTCGCTCGCACTAATGTTGCAAAAGATTAAGCTAAGGTGTTGGTGAAAAAATGACCAGCAAATTTTGCAGAATTCAGCGTGCTTGTGCGGGCCATGTCAGTCCGCCTCGAGCAACACGTCCTTGTGCATGGCCTGCACTTCGGCCCCGCGCCAGCGCCGCACCGACTTCTGGAAGAACTGGCTGTTCGGCACCTGCACCAATGCCCCGCCTGCCTCGGGCACTTCCAGCAGGGTAGTGAACAGCAGGTTGATGGCGATTACCCGGCCCTTTACGCCCGGCTTGTCGAGGGTGTCGACCAGCTCGACCACATCACCAATACGAAACGGCCCGACCGTGAAGATCAGCACCGCGCACAGCAGGTTGGACAGTACGCTCCACATGGCGAAGAACGCCACCGCCGCCACCGCCACGAAACCGGACAGGGCCGTCCACAGCACCGTTGCCGAAACCCCCAGGCGCTCCAGCACGAACAGCAGCGCGCTGCCCATGATCAACCAGCGCAGGCCACCGCGCACGGGCACCAGCAACTCCGGTGGCAAGGGGTAGCGCTGGCCCAGGCGGCTGAGGCCACGGGCCACGATGCGCTGCAGGCCAAAAGCCACCGCCAGGATAAGGAGTATCTGCAAGCCCAGCCAGAAGGTGTCCATCCACTGCCCTGGCAGCAAACCACGCAGCTCCTCCATCAGGACAGCGCCTCAAGCTCGGCTTGCATGCTTTCGAGGGTTTCCAGTGCTTCCATCCAGCCCTCTTCCAGCTCCCCTTCGCGTTGCTTGAGCTTGGTCTGACGCGCCAGCAGGTCACGCAATTGATCCTTGCGCGCCGCGTCGTAAAGCCCAGCGTCGCCCAGCGCAGTCTCGATTTCGGCCAACTGCGCGTGCACCTGATTGAGCTCGGCTTCCAACTTGTCAGCGGCCTTCTTGTGCGGGGCCAATTGCTGGCGCAAGGCCGCGGCGGCCTGGCGCTGGGCTTTCTTGTCGGTCTTGTCCGGGTTGACCGGCGCAGTACTGGCCGGCGCGCTGCGCTGGCGATACTCGACCAGCCAACGGCTGTAGTCGTCCAGGTCACCGTCGAAGGTGTCGACCTTGCCGTCAGCGACCAGCAGGAAGTCGTCGGTGGTGCTCTTGAGCAGGTGACGGTCGTGGGATACCACTACCACGGCGCCGGCGAACTCCTGCAAGGCCATGGTCAGCGCCAGGCGCATTTCCAGGTCGAGGTGGTTGGTGGGTTCGTCGAGCAGCAGCAGGTTCGGCCGTTCCCAGGCGATCAGCGCCAGCGCCAGCCGGGCCTTCTCGCCACCAGAGAAGTTCACCACCGGCTCGTCGCAACGGGCGCCATGGAAATCGAAGCCTCCCAGGAAGTCGCGCAGGGTCTGCTCGCGCTCGGCGGGGGCAATGCGCTGCAAGTGCAGCAGCGGGCTGGCCTTGTCGTCCAGCGAGTCCAGCTGGTGCTGGGCAAAATAACCCACGGCCAGGTTCTCGCCGCGGACCAGCCGGCCGGACAACGGTTCCAGCTCACCGGCAAGGTTCTTGATCAGCGTCGACTTGCCTGCGCCATTCGGGCCGAGCAGGCCAATACGCGCGCCCGGGGTGAGTTGCAGCTTGACCTTGTCGAGGATGGCTTTGTCGCCATACCCCAGGCGGCCTTCGGACATGCTCAACAGCGGGCTGGAAATTTTCTGCGACTCGCGGAAGACGAAGTCAAATGGCGAATCGACGTGCGCCGCCGACAGCTCCTCCATGCGCTCCAGGGCCTTGATCCGGCTCTGCGCCTGGCGCGCCTTGGTGGCCTGGGCCTTGAAGCGGGCGATGTACTTTTCCATGTGCGCGCGCTGCGCCTGCTGCTTCTCGTAGGCCTGTTGCTGTTGCGCCAGGCGTTCGGCACGGGTGCGCTCGAAGGCGGTATAGCCGCCCTTGTAGAGGTTCAGCTTGCGCTGCTCTACATGCAGCACATGGTCGACCACGGCATCGAGGAAGTCACGATCGTGGGAAATCAGCAGCAGCGTGCCAGGGTAGCCCTTGAGCCAGTCTTCCAGCCACAGAATGGCGTCGAGGTCCAGGTGGTTGGTGGGCTCGTCGAGCAGCAGCAGGTCGGACGGGCACATCAGCGCCTGGGCCAGGTTGAGGCGCATACGCCAGCCGCCAGAGAAGTCACCGACTCGGCGGTCCATCTGCTCGTTGGTAAAGCCCAGGCCGGCCAGCAGCTTGCGGGCGCGAGCGTCGGCGGTGTAGCCGTCAGCGCTTTCCAGCTCACTGTGCAGGCGCGCCAGGGCGGTGCCGTCGTGCGCTTGCTCGGCAGCCGCCAATTCGGCCTGGACCTTGCGCAGGCGCACGTCACCGTCGAGCACATAGTCCACGGCCAGGCGATCGAGGGTATCGACCTCCTGGCGCATGTGGGCGATGCGCCAGTCGCCGGGCAGCTGGCAGTCGCCGGCATCGGGCGACAGCTCACCGCGCAGCAAGGCGAACAGGCTGGATTTGCCGGCACCGTTGGCGCCGATAAGACCGGCCTTGTGACCGGCGTGCAGGGTCATCTCGGCGCCTTCTAGCAAGCGCTGCGGACCACGCTGTAAAGTGAGGTTGGATAGTCTGATCATGATGGTCGCGGAGTCTACCAGCTTCCTCGGCCCATAGCGCGAGTGGAACCATGCACACCGACCTGTGGAATCACGCCCTGGCCCTGTACGCCAGGCCTGGCGTAGAAGCCGCCTGCCTTGAACTGCAAACACTGGGTGGCGATGTCTGCCTGCTGCTGTGCGCCACGTGGTTGCAGGCGCGTGGGGTTGCCGTGACGGACCAGCGCGCGCAGGCATTGCACGGCATTGCCGACCCCTGGCAACGGACAGTGGTCACCCCGCTACGCGACCTGCGCCAGCAATGGCGCGCGGCAGCACAGCTGGATAACCGGCTGGCACTTGTGCGCGAGCAAGTGAAAGGGTTGGAATTACAGGCAGAAAGAGCGTTGCTGGAACGCTTGCAAGAACGTGCCCAGCAGTGGCCCGCGAACTCTGCTGAGCCCACGGGCGACTGGCTGGCCCGGCTGGTGCCGGACCAGGGCCGACAACATGACGCGTTGCTGCAGCTACGCGCCGCGGCTGCAGCGCTTCAGGACGCCGAAGACGGTGCCTGAGCAGGCGTGCTGGCCGGCGCCGATGGCGCTACCGAAGTGGCCGAGTTGGCAGCGGCAGCCGGAGCGCTGGGGGCAGGCGTAGCCGGTTTGGCATCGGCTGGTTTGCTGGCGGCAGGCTTGGCAGCCGGTTTCGCTGCGGTACGTGCTGGCGCCTTGGCTGCAGCTGGCTTGGGCGCAGGTTTGGTGGCTGCAGATGCTTTGGCTGCCGGCTTGGAGGCAGGCTTGGCGGTGGCTGTTGCTTTGGCGGCTGGCTTGACTGCGGGTTTTGCGGCGGCAGTGGCCTTGGCGGCTGGCTTGGCCGCAGGTTTAGCGGCAGCAGTGGCCTTGGCGGCTGGCTTGGACGCAGGTTTAGCGGCGGCAGTGGCCTTGGCGGCCGGCTTGGCCGCAGGTTTTGCGGCGGCAGTGGCCTTGGCGGCTGGCTTGGCCGCAGGTTTTGCGGCGGCAGTGCCCTTGGCGGCTGGCTTGGGCGCAGGTTTTGCGGCGGCGGTGGCCTTGGCGGCTGACCTAGACGCAGGTTTTGCGGCGGCGGTGGCTTTAGCTGCTGGCTTGGCTGCGGTAGTGGCTCGACCGGCTGGCTTGGTCGCCGGCTTGGCAACAGCTGGCTTGGCAGTTTTGGCTGCACGCTGGTCAAGGGCCTTGGTCGCGGCTTCACGCACTTTGCCTACACCTTGGGCCAACTTGATGCTGTCTTGGGCATCGCGCTTGAGTTGCTGAATGTAGGCGCGCGTCTGGGTTTGACGCTCCTTGAGGGAGTCCAGCAGTTCTTCAAGTTCAGCGCTGGCTTTTTGCGCTTTGGTCTGTGCCTTGGCTTTACCGGCCTTGGCTGCACCTTGCAGTTTCAAGCGAGCGTTGTGCAGTTTTTCCTGCGCTTTGCCACGCTGCTTTTCCAACTTTGCCAGCAGTTTTTCCGCATCAGCCAGCGCTTGCGAGCAGGCTTCTTCCAAATGTTCGAGCAAGCTACCCGAAAGTTGCTGGAGCAGGTGTAACGGCGTACTTACTGGCTTCTTTTTGGCCGACATGGTTTACCTCCTGGCTGACGAGAGTGCGGCTCATACTATGCTTCTGCTGCTACCGCCGCTAGGGCATGTTGACCGTAATAGTTACGCCGCGTTGCATGCCTGGGCAACGTTGTAAGCTTGCAGCTGCGGATAAGTGTAGATGCTGGACAAAGCCTTGCCGCGCCGCTGCCCTGTTGCGACTCAAAGCCGCGCCCACGCAAAGCCGCGAAAAAGCCAATGCACATATTCAACACTGGCATACTTCCACGCTCATTGGCGCAGGAACTGACCATGCCTCGATTTCTTGTTTTAGGTTTATGCCTGCTGGCGCCCCTCGCCCTGGCCGACAGTGATGAACACGATCTCGCCTACAGCCTTGGGGCCAGCCTGGGCGAGCGGCTGCGCCACGACATGCCTGGCCTGCAACTGGATGCCTTGGTCGATGGCTTGCGCCAGGCCTACCAAGGGCAGCCGCTGAAGCTCGACAAGGCACGCATGCAGGCCGTGCTGCAGCAGCATGATGCACAGGAAAGCGATGACCAGGCGCAAAAGCAGCAAGCGGCCGAAAAACGCTTCATCGCCAATGAGCGGGGGCGTTTTGGCGTGCATGAGTTGCCAGAGGGTGTGCTTTACAACGAGCTGCAGGCAGGAAGTGGCGCGCAGCCGAAAGCCGGTGGCAAAGTGCAGGTACGCTACGTAGGCAGGTTGCCGGACGGCTCGGTATTCGACCAGAACCAGACGCCACAGTGGTTCAGCCTGGGTTCGGTGATCGAGGGGTGGCAGGTAGCGTTGCCGCAGATGCACGTTGGCGCCAAGTGGCGCCTTGTCATTCCATCCGCACAAGCCTATGGGGCCGAGGGCGCAGGCGACTTGATTCCACCCTATACCCCATTGGTATTCGAGATCGAACTGCTGGGGGTTGGCGACTGACACCAACCATCAGGCCTGTACCGCGTCCTCTTCCTTGTGCGCGTTGTGCAGCACTTCGATCAGGCAGTCTTCCAGTTCGAAGCGCTCATGCAGCAGGCCACCGAGCTTGCCCAGTTTTTCGGCAAAGCGCTCTGTGTCCTTGCACTCAGCTTTCGCACAATGGTCGTTGAAAGCCAACGCGATCTGCGTGATGTCATTGATGCGTGGGTTGATCTCTTCGGCCAGCTTCAGTGCCTTCTCGTCACCGAAAGCCTTGGCTTCCCTGACCAGCTGCTCGCAGACCTCGAAGTGCCACGCCGAACAGTAGTCCACAAGCAGGCCACAGAAATCCCCGTTCGTATCCTTGTCGGCAAAGGCCAGCTCTTTGGCGCGCAACGCGCGGAAAGACTGCACCAATTCCTTGCGCTCCGTCAGCCAACGATCAATAAGTTCGTGAACCCCACCCCAGCGTTCCTGAGCGTTCTGACAACTATCGAGCATGGCGATCTCTTCCCTTCTGGGTAGATGCCGCTGCACCTCGCGCTGCGAAGGCGCGCACAAAGGTGATATCAGCAGGACGGCATCGAGCAGTTGTGTTTTGAGTATCCGTGCTGCGAGATTATTCCCGCACGTGTTGCCCTTCAAGGTACGCAGTGGACAAACTTCATACAAGTGTTTAATACCGTGTTACATGGCCATTGGTCATTCTGATGACCCAACCTTGCGCCAGGTCAAGCGCCTGCCAGGGTGCGGAAACGATACGCCAGCAGGCAGCTCGCGGGCAGCGCCGCCAGCAGCAGGAAAGCCAACAGGCTCCACTCGGGAAGGGTCAGGTCGAGAAAACTCCAGCTCAGCGCGCTGCACTCCGGACCGCCGAATAGCAGTTGCCGGGCCGCCTCCACCCAACCCTGCTCGAATACACGCCCGATCGGCAGCGGGCATGCATCTACAACCCTTTCAGCACCCTGCAGCCAGACCTGCCGCGCGGCCAGCGCCGCCCCGCCCAGCGAGCAGGCCAACGTCGCCCATGCGTAACGCCGCAGGCCACGTGCACGCGGTGCCTGCAGCACGCTGGCCAGGCTCAGCAGGGCATACAGGGCTAGCAGCAACCGCTGGCTCAAGCGCAACGGGCATGGCACCAGCCCAAGCATGTTATCCAACTGGAAGGACGCAGCCAGCACTGCCAGTGCGGCCAGGCAAGCAGGAAGAAACAAGGTGCGCAAACGGGCCAGCAGCATGGGTGGTGAAGGTCCCGGGATGAGAGTGTGGCCTGGAACGGTAGAGGAAAGACGGGCTTTGTTTCAAGGCGCTACAGCAACGACAAGTCGCTGAAACGCGTAAGAAATTTCCGTCTATCCGATAGGAGGCGACTGAGGACTGGGAATGCAGATTCAGCATACAACGGAAGATAAATCACCAGCCCCCATAGCCCGCGCCTTGCCGCGGGCTATGGGGTAGGTCAGGCGCGTACGCCTTCTGGCAGCGGCAACGCCAGCAGGCGTTCGTCGAGCAGGCCAAGCCCCTCCTGGAACAGTTGGTTGCTGCGCTCCGTCTCACCCAGGCCGGCGAGCAGGCGCGCCAGTTCGGCGCAGGCCTCGGGGTTGCGCTCCATGCGCAGGCTGCTTTCCAGGTAATCGCGCGCCTTGCCCCACAGACGGTTCTGCAGGCTGAGGCGGCCAAGGGTGAGCAACAGGCTGGCATCTTGCGGGTGGTCTTTGAGCCAGCCCTCGGCGGTTTGCAACTGGCGCACCGGGTCATCGCCACGCACCAGGCCATAAAGGCGAGCCAGATGGCTTTCGTAGTTCCGCTTGAGAGCCGTGCGCAATGCCTGTTCGGCCTCGCTCTCGGCACCTACCTGGCGTAGCTGTTCAGCGTAGGCCAGCACGAGTTGCGGCTCCTGGCGCTGGGCGGCAGTCAGTTGCTGCCAGGCGCGCTCCAGGGCCTGCCGTGCACTTTGCGCGTCCTCGCCACGGGTTGTGGCCAGGCTCAGGTTCTGGCCCCAGGCGCGCTGCTCGAGGGCAGCAAGCTCGGCGGCCGGTAGAACCTTGCCTTTGCGCAGGTCGGGCAACAGGCGAATCAAGGCGGACCAATCACCGCGCTCCAGGTACAGGCGCTGCAACAGCCGCAGGACCTGGCTGTTGTGCGGGTGGCGCTCCTGCATGGCCAGCAAGGTCTCCAGCGCGCCATCGCTTTCACCCCGGTCCATCTGCAGTTGGGCATGGGTCAGGGCAATGGCCAGTTCTGCCTGTGGCTGGCGCTCCAGGGCACGCTCCAGCAAGTTGTCGCTGTCTTGGCTGCGACCTTGCTCGTTGGCGGCACGCGCTGCACCGAGGTAGTACAGCAGGGGATGGCGCTCGGCCTCCGCGGCACGGTGCAAATGGCGCTGGGCGCTGGCCCAGCGACCCTCGGCCAGGTCGAGCTGGCCCTGTTCGATTGCCAGGCGAATACGCCGGCGGCGGTTGCGCCGCGACCAAGGGTTGACCACGCCGCTGGAGGTCAGCAACAGCCCCACCAGGTAGCGCAGCAACCACAACACCAGAACGACCGCCAGCAGCCCACCCAACGCCGCCCACAGCCCCGATTGATAACGGAAACCACCGTAGGAAACCAGTACGTAACCGCTGTGCTTGGCGACGGCGACACCCAGCGCAGCAGCGACCACGATGGCCAGTACGGCCAGCAGGTAGACTCGCTTCATGGCTTGCCCCCCTCGGCCTCGGCCGGCAGATGGCGGCGCTGAATGTAGGCCTGCACGGCTGCCAGGCTTTCGCTGAGGTCAGGGGTGACCACCGACACTGGCTGCTCGGCCAAGGCATTCAGGCTGTCGAGCATGGCCTTGCTTTGCGGGTTGTCGGCATTGAAGTTGGCCAGCAGCACGCTGCGGGCATCATCCAGCGCCTGGGTATAGACCTTCGCGTCGCCATTGAGCGCCGCCCACTGGGCCTGCTCGATGGTCAGGCTCAATGCCAGGCGCAACTGGTTGAGCTGCTGCCCGGCCAGCAATGGGCGCACGTTTTCGTCGGCATTGAAGTCAACCTGGAAATACTTGGAGATTTCCGCCCACCACTGCGACAGGCGGCTGACACCGTCGCCATCGGCGGTCAAGGCGCCGAGGGCATCGGCATTGCTGTCGAACTCCGGCGACTGCGCGCTCAGTTGCTGGACCAAGTCACGCTGCGCAGCCAGCTTCAGGAACAGGCCCGTGCGGTCTGGTTGCTGGGTGCTGTTGAGCGTGGCCAGGCTGCGGTTCAGTTGCTCGCGAGCGGCAAAGGCACCTGGGTCGCTCTGCTCGCGCAGGATCTCGTCGGCACCTTCGACCAGGGCCTTGGCGCTGGTGATGTCCTGCAAGGCCGACAGGCGCAGGGTAGCCAGGCGCAGCAGGTGCTCGGCTTCTGCCAGGCGCCACTCCTTGCGGCTTTCGCCGAGCACGGTTTCCAGGCGCTGGCTGAGGCGCTGCTGGTCGCCCTGCAACTGCGCTACCAGCCGCCGGCGGTCTTCCAGTTCGCTGGCGGCTGGCAGGCTGGCCAGTTGCGCACTGATCTGCTGCTCACGCTGTTGCAAGGCCTCGGCGCGCTGGTTAAGCGCCTCGATGTGCTGGCCCTGGTCGAACTCGCTGCCTTGCAGTTGACGCACCTGCCAGGCACCCCAGCCACCTACCGCCACCCCGGCCGCGCCGAGCAGCAAGGCCAGCGCAGCAAGGCCATTGCCGGAGCGCTTGGCAGGCGGGGTGGTAACGGGATCCGCCGGCGTTTGCGCCGACGGCTGATCGTTATTGGACAAGACAGTCTCGCTCACGTATCCATCCTTTGCATGGGGGCGCATCGCGTTCAGCTTAGCGCCTTAAGAGGCAGGTGCAGTGCAAGACTGCACAGCTGCCAGCAAGGCCGCGGCACTGGCGCCACGGCAATCCACAACCTGTTGGGCCCCAGCGGCCCTGGCCTGCCCGGCTACCCGCGGGCTCGGCACGAACAACGGCAACCGGGCCAGCTGTGGCCAATCGGCGCCAGCCAGTTGCTGCAAATGTTCCAAACCCTGCCCACTGCTGACCACCAGGCCATTGAGGCGTTCCGCTTCGATGCGGCGCATCAGCGTGCCTGCGGGATAAACCGGCAGGCAGCGACGATACAGTTCCAGATAATCGACACTAGCACCTTGCTCTGCAAGACGCTCTGCCAGCAGTTCGCGACCTCCAACGCCACGAACGATCAATACCCGCGCTGCTGGCACGGCAACCGCCTGGCGCAGTGCCGGCAGCATCAGCAGTGCTTCGCTGTCGTCGCCACGCGGCGGGCAACTCACCCTCAGACCCGCCTGCTGCAACACTGCGGCAGTGGCCTCGCCTACGGTGAACCAGCCTTGAACGGGCGGCTGCAGGCTGGCGTTGGCCAACTGTTCAAGCAACAGCCGTGCAGCTGGCTTGCTGACCACGATGATCGCCTGGAAGCCACCAAGGCCCTGCAGCAACGCGCGCTGCCCAGCCTGGATTTGCACGGGTTCGATCTCCAGCAACGGCAGGCAGTGGCTGGCCACCCCCGCTGCCGCCAGGCTTTGCGCCAGCGCCGCACAGTCCTCGGCAGGCCGGGTCAGCAACAGGCGCCATTGGCTCACGGGTGGCCGGCCTCGCCATAGACCTCTTTGAGGATGGCCTCGGCACCCTGCCTCAGCAGATGTTCGGCGACCTCTACACCAAGGGCTTCGGCAGTTGCACGGGGGGCCCGGGCATCGGCCACCAGCAGGGTGCCGCCACTCGGTTGGCCGACCAGGCCGCGCAACCACAGTTGGTCGCCTTCCAGCACCGCGTAGCAAGCGATCGGCACCTGACAACCGCCGTTCAGGCGTTTGTTCATGGCGCGTTCGGCCACCACCCGGTCAGCCGTATCATGGTGGTGCAGCGGCGCCAGCAAGGCATGGATCGCGTGGTCGGCGCTACGGCATTCGATGCCTACCGCCCCCTGGCCACCGGCAGGCAGGCTATCGTCGACACTGATGGTGGCGGTGATACGTTCTTCGAAACCGAGGCGGATAAGGCCGGCGGCCGCGAGGATGATGGCGTCGTATTCGCCGGCATCGAGCTTGGCCAGGCGGGTGTTGACGTTGCCGCGCAGGAAGCGGATCTGCAGGTCGGGGCGACGCGCCAGCAGTTGGGCCTGGCGGCGCAGGCTGGAGGTGCCGACCACGCTGCCGGCAGGCAGCGCTTCAAGGCTGGCAAAATGGTTGGAGACAAAGGCGTCACGCGGGTCTTCCCGCTCGCAGATACAGTACAGGCCCAGCCCCTCGGGGAAGTCCATGGGCACATCCTTCATCGAATGCACGGCGATGTCGGCTTCGTTGTCCAGCAGGGCGGTTTCCAGCTCCTTGACGAACAACCCCTTGCCACCGATTTTTGCCAGCGGGGCGTCGAGCAGCTTGTCCCCGCGGCTGACCATGGGCACCAGGGTCACCAGCAGCCCAGGGTGGGCCTGCTCGAGGCGGGCTTTGACGTATTCGGCCTGCCACAGGGCCAAGGCGCTTTTACGGGTGGCAATGCGGATTTCGCGAGTGGACATGAAACGCCCCGATCCAGAGAAATGCCGTGGATCATAACAGCATCGCAAGGATCGCTAGCAGATCTGGATCAGCTAAGGGCCCCTTCAGGGCTGCCCTGCACCCTGACGGTGGTGCCGACCTGCCGGCCAGCAAGGGCCCAGCCCTTGCCATGCGGGCACCGGTTCAGAGGGCCTGCATCATCTTGCGCACACCGGCCACATGACGCCGGCTTACGGTAAGGGCATCGCCGTTCAGGCCTTTGAGGAACAGTTGGAAGTGGCCCAGGGGCGTGCGCTGAAGGCGTTCGATGCGTTCCCGGGCAACCAAGGCATTGCGGTGAATACGTACAAAGCGGTCGCCAAACTCGTCTTCCAGCGCCTTGAGGGGCTCGTCGAGCAGTACTTCCCCACCTTCGTGGCGCAAGGTCACGTACTTGTGGTCGGCAATGAAGTAGACCACCTGGTCCAACGGAATCAGCTCGATACCTTTGCGGGTGCGGGCGCTGATATGACTGCGCGGGCCACCGCCTTCATTGGCCGGCCGCGTCAGTGCCGCCAGTTGCGCCCGGTTGGGTTTATCGGCCTTGCGCAGTGCATCCCGCAGCGCTTGAGGGTGAACGGGCTTGGCAACATGGCTGAGGGTACTGTCCTTGAATGCCTCGGCACTGTATTGGTCATCCCCGGTGCAAAACACCACCGCCGGCGGCGCCTCGCGCTCGCACAGGCGGGCCGCGACCTGCAAGCCGTCCAGGCCTGGCATGGCGATGTCCAGCAGCACCACGTCGGGCTTGAGGCTGTCGATCAGGGTCAGGGCCTCTTCCCCGTTGGTAGCGCTGGGCTCCAACACGGTGTAACCCTCCAGTTCGCCGAGCAGCCGGCTAAGGCGGTCACGGCCTTGGGGTTCGTCATCAACGATCAGGACATTCATAATTGCGCTGGATTCCTGAATGAGTCTCGCACAGGTATAGCGTAGACAGGTGTGGTTCGAGCGACACTGCGGTCACGCTCTAGACCGGTGCGATGGCCAAAGATTCACTCGGCCGGCAGATTCACTGCCAGTCTTCTGTCCAACTGTAGACGGTCCGTGGAACACTGCCGTTCATTCCTTCAAATCATTCACTGCCATTTTCCGGGCATTTCTGTCGACCGGCGCCCTGCGGCAGCCGTCCCAACCCTGTTATTATCGGCGCCACTTTTTCGTTCACGCCTGCAATGAGTGAATCCATGAGCACCGACAAGACCAATCAGTCCTGGGGCGGCCGCTTCAGTGAGCCCGTCGACGCCTTCGTCGCCCGCTTCACCGCCTCGGTCGATTTCGACAAGCGCCTGTACCGCCACGACATCATGGGTTCGATCGCCCATGCCACCATGCTGGCGCAAGTCGGCGTGCTCAGCGATGCCGAGCGCGACACCATCATCGATGGCCTGAAAACCATCCAGGCCGAGATCGAGGCCGGCAACTTCGACTGGCGCGTCGACCTTGAAGACGTGCACATGAACATCGAGGCACGCCTGACCGACCGCATTGGCATCACCGGCAAGAAGCTGCACACCGGCCGTAGCCGCAACGACCAGGTGGCAACCGATATCCGCTTGTGGCTGCGCGATGAAATCGACCTTATCCTGGCCGAAATCACCCGCCTGCAGCAGGGCCTGCTGGAGCAGGCCGAGCGCGAAGCCGAAACCATCATGCCGGGCTTCACCCACCTGCAGACCGCGCAGCCGGTCACCTTCGGCCACCACCTGCTGGCCTGGTTTGAAATGCTCAGCCGCGACTACGAGCGCCTGGTCGATTGCCGCAAGCGCACCAACCGCATGCCGCTGGGCAGCGCCGCACTGGCCGGTACCACCTACCCGATCGACCGCGAACTGACCTGCAAGCTGTTGGGCTTCGAGGCCGTGGGCGGCAACTCGCTGGACGGCGTTTCGGACCGTGACTTCGCCATCGAATTCTGCGCTGCAGCCAGCGTGGCGATGATGCACCTCTCGCGCTTCTCCGAAGAGCTGGTGCTGTGGACCAGCGCGCAGTTCCAGTTCATCGACCTGCCGGACCGCTTCTGCACCGGCAGCTCGATCATGCCGCAGAAAAAGAACCCCGACGTGCCAGAGCTGGTACGTGGCAAGACCGGCCGCGTGTTCGGCGCCTTGACCGGCCTGCTGACCCTGATGAAAGGCCAGCCGCTGGCCTACAACAAGGACAACCAGGAAGACAAGGAGCCGCTGTTCGACGCTGCCGATACCCTGCGCGACTCGCTGCGTGCCTTTGCCGACATGATCCCGGCGATCAAGCCCAAGCACGCCATAATGCGTGAAGCGGCGCTGCGTGGCTTCTCCACGGCTACCGACCTGGCCGACTACCTGGTACGCCGTGGCCTGCCGTTCCGCGACTGCCACGAAATCGTTGGCCATGCGGTGAAGTATGGGGTGGATACCGGCAAGGACCTGGCCGAGATGAGCCTGGACGAACTGCGCCAGTTCAGCGACCACATCGAGCAGGATGTGTTTGCCGTACTGACCCTGGAAGGGTCGGTGAATGCGCGTGACCATATTGGTGGTACGGCGCCGGCGCAGGTGCGGGCTGCCGTTGTTCGTGGCAAAGCCCTGTTGGCGTCTCGCTAAGCCTCAAGGCGAGGGCTTCGCCCTCGTTCGCGGGCCCGCCCGCTCCCACAGTGGGAGCGGGCGTGCCCACGAAGGGCTCAACACCAGGCTCAGCGCTTACCGCTGCGAATCATCTCCATGAAGGCCGGCATCGCTGCCTCCTTGTCTGCCACGATCCGCGCCATGTGCGGGTTCTCACCCATCAGCTGGAGCAACGCCTTGGCTTGCGGAAAGTCCGCCAGCAGGTCGATGTTCAGCACCTTCTTACCCACCGCATAAGCCAGATCGACCGAGAAGCAGAACATCAGGTCTGCCAGCGTCAGTTGCTCACCCCCTACATACGGCGCAAAGCGCCCGTTACGCTTGAGCGTGGCGAAGCCGGCCAGCAGGTCGGTACGTGCCTTATCCTTGACCAGTGGCTCTACCGCCATGCCAAAGAAGGACTCGGCGTAGCAGGTACGGGCTGGCAGCTCGATGTACAGTTCAATTTCCTTGAGCAACTCGCGTACCTTGGCCTGCTGGAACGGGTCGGCCGGCAGCAGCGCCTTGCCGCCCTGAGTCTGCTCGATGTAGTCGAGGATCACGCTGGTTTCGCTGAGAAAACCGTGTTCGGTTTCCAGCACCGGCACCTTGCCCCGCGGGCTCACTTCCAGCGCCTTTGGCGCCTGGCCGCCGTAAAAGGTGACCTCTTCGAAAGGCAGGCCTTTTTCCAGCAGCGCCAGCTTGACCATGTTGTAGTAGTTGCTGACCGAGAATCCATGAAGCTTGAGCATGAGGTAACAGCCTCCGGGCCGTAAGGGGTTTGGCTCGGCTTTTATAGACCGTAAGCCTGTTCCTGACCAGCGTCATGCACCTCGTCTATGACCGGGCATTGCCGCTACAGGCGTGGCACACTGTGCATCCCACCACAGGAGTACCGCCAATGAGCGAGCCCACCGACATCGACAATGACGACGAAGCCTTCGCCGAGGCAACGCTGACCCAAGCCATCGAGAACCAGATCGAAAGCGGCGAGCCGCCGGCGGCCAAGGCCACTTTCAACAAGCTGACCCTGGTTGGTTGGGAACGTGAAGACATTCTCAACGTGATGGCCCATGTGCTGGCCTACGAGATTGACAACATGCTGGCAGAAGACCGCCCCTTCAACGGCGAGTGGTATGAAAATGCCCTGCGTGCGCTGCCCGAGCTGCCACCTGAGATGGATCAAGGCGAGGACGAATAACCCGGCTACACTCGAAGATCAGGCACCGTAGAAAGTGCCGTAATCCTCGTCTGGAAGTCAGGAGTTACCATGCCTTTTACCCCCGATCTTATCGATGAAATGGAAGTACTCGCGCTGTTCAAGCACGACAGCAGCCAGGAAGGCATCAAGATAACCAGCACTGCATCCCCCGCCCTGGTCGCCGCTGCGCAGCGCCTGCATGAAAAGGGGCTGACCGACCAACCGGATGGCGGCTACCTGACCAGCCTGGGTCATGACGCGGTTGAAAGTGTGCAGCTGTTGCAGAACATTCTCAAGGCGCCACAGCCGGCCTGAGTGCCCTTCGCGGTCAAGTGTGTAGGAGCGGCCTTGTGTCGCGGTCGGGCCGCAGAGCGGCCCCGACAATTTGTGCAGCGCTGCCGAAATCCTGGGGCCGCTTTGCGGCCCGATCGCGACACAAGGCCGCTCCTACAGGGGGACGGCGCAAGGTTTTAGTTAGCAGTTGCCCTGCGCTTCTCTGCCAGGCGCGAGCGCCCGTACAGCAAGATGATCGCCAGCAAGGCCACCGCCTGCGCCGACAGCGAGTAGGCGTCGGCATGTATCCCCAACCAGTCGAACTCGAAGAACGCTACCGGGCGCGTGCCCAGCACCCCGGCTTCTTGCAGCGCCTTCACGCCGTGCCCGGCGAACACCACTGACAGCGTGCACAGCAGTGCCGCATTGATGCTGAAGAACAGCGTCAGGGGCAGCTTGGCCGAACCGCGCAATATCACCCAAGCCAGGCCCACCAGCAGCACCAACGCCGTGGCGCCGCCTGCCAGCACCGCCTGGTGCCCGGCAGGGCCCGCCTGCAGCCACAAGGTTTCATAGAACAGGATCACTTCGAACAACTCGCGGTACACCGAGAAGAACGCCAGCACCGCGAAGCCAAAGCGCCCGCCACCACTGACCAGGCTGTTCTTGATGTAGTCCGTCCACGCAGCGGCGTGGCGTCGATCGTGCATCCATACCCCAAGCCACAGCACCATCACGGCCGCAAACAGCGCCGTGCAGCCCTCCAGCAACTCACGCTGGGCACCACCGACATTGATCACATAGGCCGCCAGCGCCCAGGTAGCGAAGCCAGCGACCAGCGCCAGGCCCCAGCCGATGTTGACGCTGCGTACCGCTGACTGCTGGCCGGTGTTGCGCAGGAACGCCAGGATCGCCGCCAGCACCAGAATCGCCTCAAGGCCTTCACGCAACAGAATCAGCAGGCCTGAGACATAACTCAGCGACCAGCTCAGGCCGTCGCTACCCAGCAGCTTTGCCGCCTGCTCAAGCTTGACCTTGGCTTCGCCCAGGCGCTGCTCGACTTGGCCCACGGGCAGGCCATCCTGCAAGGATTGGCGGTAAGCCATCAGCGTCTTTTCAGTGGCCTTGCGCGCCTGGGTATCGATGTTGTCCAGGGAGCTTTCTACCAGCTCGAAGCCCTCAAGATAGGCCGCAACCGACAGGTCATAAGCTTGGTCGCGGTCGCCTGCGCGGTAAGCGGCCAGGCTTTTGTCGAGCGTACTGGCGGTGTATTCGAGCAATTGCGCAGGGCCACGCTTGACCTGCGGCGGCTGGGCACGCTGGGCGCGGAATGCTTCCACGGCCGCGGTACCTTCGTTGGCGGCGATTTCGGCTGGGGTCTGGCGGGCCAAGTCGGCGATGTTCCAGGTTTTGTCGCCTTTGCCGGCTTCCGGCTTGGCGGTGAAGCTGGCGATGTAGGCCGCCACGTCCCAGCGCTGGCGGTCGTCCAGCTGGTCGGCAAAGGACGGCATCTCGGTGCCGTCGATGCCCAGGGCAAGGGTGTTGTAGAGGTCGAACAGGCTCAACTGGTCAAGGCGCGCGACGTCACGCAGGTTGGCCGGCGCGGGCTCCAGGCCGACGCCTGCCGGGCCATCGCCCGCGCCGCTTTCACCGTGGCAGATGGCACAGTTTTGTGCGTACAGGGCAGCACCACGGGCCGGGTCCGGGGTGATTATCGGGGCTTGGCTCACCTCATAAGCCACCGCAAGGCGTGCGCCCAGTTGCCGGGCCTGCCTGGATACCGCTGGGCCGTCCAGACGCTGGTCGATGGCCTGGCGCAGCGCTTGCACGCCCTGCTCCAGTGCCGCGTGCTCGGCATTTGCAGGCAGGCCTTTGACCAGTTCGGCCAGTACCGCGCCGAACTCGCGCTGCTCGTCGTATTCGCCGCTGTCGACCACCTTGCCGTCACTCACGGTTGGCGGGTAGTCGGCACCAATGTAGTCAAGCAGGTGCAGGGCCTTGGTAGCCTCGGCGGGGGCTTCGGCCAATGCCGCAGCGCTGCACAGCGCCAGCACCGTGCCGAGCAATAAAGCCGGCAGCCAGGCAAGCGGACGGGAACGGGTTTTCATGGCCAGTCTCGAAGGGAATGCGAAAGAGAACATTGTTCACTTCCACTTTGCTTCACTCAAGGGTGCTGGGCGGATTTCATGAAAAATCTTGGTACAAATTAAGATCAAGCGGGATGGCACGGTACCTGGGGGCAGCCTTGCCGGCGATGAAGGAGGCACCGATGCCACAGGAAACACCGGGTACCAAATGATTCACCGCGGGTAGGTCCTTACCCACTAGCCTGTTGAGCCACTATTCAAGAGGCAGGGAACATGGATCGTCCCCATTCAAAGCAGCTACGGCTTGGCCGGTTTTCGGAAACCCGTCGGTTGTATTTGCTTACCAGCACCACCCTGGCAAGAGCCCCAATCTTCAATGACTTTCGCTCAGCCCGCTTGCTGGTGGCCGAGTTCCGCCAGGCTGAAGAGGAAGGTAGCGCCCGATCGCTTGCCTGGGTGGTGATGCCTGACCATTTCCACTGGTTGGTCGAGCTTGGGCCGGCCAGCTTGAAGCGGCTGATGCGCAGGGTGAAGTCCCGTAGCACCATGATGATCAACAGGCATCGAGGGCGAAGCGGCCAGCTCTGGCAGAAGGGGTTTCATGACCGGGCCGTGCGGCGTGAGGAGGATGTGCAGGATGTGGCGCGGTATATCGTCATGAACCCCAAGCGAGCGGGTCTTGTTGCGAGGGCTGGGGATTATCCGCATTGGGATGCGATTTGGCTCTGACCGGATGTTGCCTGCGGGGGCCCTATCGCAGGCAAGCCAGCTCCCACAGGGTTACCCATCAGCCTTGCAGCAGGGGCTGGCCTGTCAGGGCCTCAGCGCAGGCAAACCAGCTCGCACAGGAAATTATAGTGCTCGAGGACAGCGACGAACCTGTGGGAGCTGGCTTGCCGGCGATTGGGCCTCAAGGTTTTGTGGTGTCATTCCAGCCACCACCGAGGGCGAGGAACACGCCAATTTGCCCCAGCGCCACTTGGCTATCAGCCGCTGCCAGTTGCGCGCGCATGTCGGTATAGGTGCGGGTCGCCTGCAAGTCCGCCAGGAACGACTCACGCCCGGCCTGGTAGTACCGGTGCGTCTGGTCAGCCGCATCCTTGGCCGACTTCTCTGCCTCGGCCAGTGCGTCACGCCGGTCCAGCAGGGCACTGTACTGCGCCAGGCGAGTCTGGGTCTCGCGGATGGCGTTCAGTACCACGCCGTCGAAATTCGCCAAGGCTGCTTGCGTAGAGGCTTCAGCCATGCGAATGCGGGCGCGTGTGCCGTTGGTGGGGATGCTCCAGCTGATCTGCGGGCCGAAACCCCAGCGGTTGGTCGACGGCTCACCAAGGTTTTCCAGAATACCAATCGTGCCCACCTGCGCACCGATGCTGATGTCCGGGTAAAGCGCGCCGGTAGCAACCCCGATAGAGGCAGTTGCTGCGGCCAGCTGGCGTTCGGCCTGGCGCACATCAGGCCGGCGTTTGAGCAACGCAGCACCGTCGCCCACCGGCACCAACTGGTTCAGGTGCGGCAGCTCGGCACAATCGGCGGTGCCGGCGGGCAACTGGTCTACCGGTTTGGCCAATAACGCAGCCAAGGTGTACAGGCCGGTTTCACGCTCGGCCTTGAAGCGCGGCAGTTCGGCGCGCAAGGACTTGAACTGGGTCTGCGAGCGGGTGACCTGGGTTTCATCGCCACGACCTGCATCACGCAAGCGCTGGTTGAGCTTCACGCTTTGCTCCTGCAAGTCGAGCGACTGGCGGGCGATGTGGTATTCCTCGTTGGCCGAGCACACCTGGGTATACGCCTTGACCACGTCGGCCACCAAGGTGATGCGGGCGGTATCGGCAGCAGCCTGCACCGCGTCGGCATTGGCCTTGGCAGCCTCGGTGCCACGCTTGAACGTGCCCCACAGGTCGAACTGATACGAAGCGCTGATGATGGCCTCGCCAATGTTGGCCACCGGCACCTTCTCAGGCTGCAGGAAGGCTTCGCCAGACTCCTGCAAGCGCTGGGCACCCAGTTTGACGCCGCCGTTGAAGCCACCTTGCGACTCGGCCACTTCGACCTGGGCGCGGGCCTTGGCGATGTTGGCCGCGGCTACGCGCAGCTCGGTATTGGCACTCAGGGCCTGGCGCACCAGCTCGTTCAGCCGTTGATCCTGATACAGCTGCCACCAGTCCTCGGGCACCGGCGCCGAAACCACGCTGTCGGCATCCTGGCGCAGCGGGCCATTGAGGTCGCTGCGTTGCACCGCCGCGTCCTTCGGCACCTCATAGTCGGGGCCGACCATCATGCAGGCCCCCAGCGACAGGCACAGGCCAGCCAGGATGAGCTGTTTCATGGGTGCTGGCCCTCGATGATCGACACCGTTGCGGTACGCCCGGCGATCATGCGGAAGTCCTCAGGCACTTCGTCAAACGCAATGCGCACCGGAATACGCTGGGCCAGGCGCACCCAGCTGAACGCCGGGTTGACATTGGGCAGCAGGTTGGCGCCGCTGCTGCGGTCGCGGTCTTCGATGCCGGCGGCAAAGCTCTGCACATGGCCGCGCAGGCGGGTGTTGTCGCCCATCACGCGGATATCCACGGCATCGCCGATATGGATGCCGCCAAGCTTGGTTTCTTCGAAGTAGCCGTCGACGTGATACGAGGCACTGTCGACCACCGACAGCACCGGGCGGCCGGCGGTGACGAATTCGTGGTTACGCGGCGCACGGTCGTTCAGGTAGCCATCTACCGGGCTGCGTACCACCGAGCGGTCGAGGTTGAGCTGGGCGGTATCGACCGCCACCTGTGCCTCGCTGACGGCCGAGCGGGCGCGGGCCACGCGGGACTGGCTTTCCTCCAGTTGCTCGGCCGCCACCAGGTTGCCCAGCTTGCGGTTGCGCTGCGCTTCGCGGGAGGCCTGGGCCAGGGTTTCCTGGCGCTCGCCGAGGGTGGCCTTGGCCTGGCGCAGGGCCAGGGTGAAGCGGTCCTGGTCGATGGTGAACAGCACGTCGCCGCGCTTGACGGTCTGGTTGTCGTGCACCTCGACTTTCTGGATCAAGCCCGACACATCGGGGGCGATCTGGATCACGTCGGCGCGGATATGGCCGTCGCGCGTCCAGGGCGCAAACATGTAGTAGACGACCATCTGCCATACGAGCACGGCGGCGAAGGTCACTACCAGCAAGGTCAGGACCACACGGCCCAGGGTCAGCAAAGGTTTTTTCATGGCAGCATCAGGTTTCGGCAAAAGTGGTCCACCGCGCCAAGCAGCACGGCATACAGGGCAACGTTGAACAACGCCCGGTGCCAGACCAGGCGGTAGAAATGCATGCGCACCAGCACCGCGTGCAACCCAAGGAACAGCAGGTAGGTGCCAAGCATCATCACCAACAGCGTGGGCAGGAACACCCCGCTGATATCCAGTTCACCAATCACAGGGGCGCTCCGTCGAGGCCGGCAGGCAGTTGCAGTTGTTCGGCGGGTTCGAGCATTACCTCCACACCTGGCAGCAGGGCAAGGCGCAGGCCGCTCAGCGCATGCAACAGGTGGGTGCGGGCATCGCCACGCTCGTACAGTTCATCCAGGTTCAGCGCCAGCCGCGCCCGCTCCATGTTGCGCAGCAGCGCGGCCGGCGCGTGCAGGCGCTGGCCTGCGTGCAGGCAGGCGGCGTAGTGCGCACCCACCTCGGCAACCACGGTGTTGAGCCGCTCACGGGCCTGCTGACCAGCGCGCGGCAGGTAGGCCAGCAAGTCGAGCAGGTTCAACCCCACACGCAGGTCATGCAGCGCTACACCGCTGTCCTGGCCCGTTTGCGACAGGCGCGGCAGGTGCTGCATCAGGCGGTCTAGCATCTGTACGCCAAGCTTGCGATGTTCGGCCAGGGTCGCCGGTTCGGTCATTTCGACAATGTCGCGCCAGGCGAAGCGGGTCATGCGCTTGGCAGCCAGCTCTACCCCAAAGGGGCGCATGACCAACGTCCAGATGAAGGCGAACAGCAGGCCGACAGGGCCGGCCAGGTTGGAATTCAGGAAGGTGAAGAAGTCGGCATCATAGGCGCCCTGGATGCTGATGAAAGTCGAGGTGTTGACGATGGTCAGCAACGTGCCCAGGTAAAAACGCGGTTGCACGGTCAGGGTGCCGACGCAGATGAACGGCACGGCAAAGGCCAGCACCAGCATCGGGAAGTCGTGCAGGTTGGGCAGCACCAGGAACAGGTACAGGCTGGAGAAGATCACCGACAGCAAGGTCCAGAAGAAGAACCGGTAGATCTGCGGTGCCGGGTCGTCCATGGCCGCGAAGAAACTGCACGACACGGCCGCGAGAATTACCGCGCTGGCGCCGTCGTTCCAGCCCAGGCCAATCCACAGGCCACAAGCGACGATGATCGCCAGCACCGTGGTGGCCACCGAGTACAGCATCAGGCCACGGTCGAAGAACGGTGTCAGGCGACCCAGGCGCCAGTGCCGGTACACGGCCCGCCAAGGCGTGGCATCGTCGGTGCGCAGGGCATGTTGCAAGGTGCAGCAGTCCTGCCACAGGTCGGCCCATTCGGTCAGCCGGTACAGGGCGTTGGATAACAGCAGCTCGGCGCGCTGGTCGAGCATGGCGGCAGCGGGCTGCAGGCGCTCGATCTGCTCGTGCAGCGCAGCCCAGCGGCCGACAGAAGCGCTGGCGGCAGTCCCTTGCAGCCATTCGCGAGCGCTGGCGAGCACAGGCTGCAACTGGGCGAACTGGGCCGGGGCGCGGCCCTCCAGTGCAACCAGCGCATCATCGAGCGCATCGATGACCGGCAGCAGGTGAATCATCCGCCCACGCAGCTCACGGGCGTTTTTCAGGGTATGAGGGCCAGCCCCTTCGTGGCCGAGCTGGCCGATCATCAGCTCCAGCGAGTTGAAGGTGGTGACCATCGCCCCGCGCATGCCGCCGACCTTGTCGGTGCTGCCAGCGCGGGCCAGGTAGGTATCGCTGTAGTTAAGGGCCTCGGTAAACCAGTTGCCGGTGGCGCCGACCACCACTGGGGCCAGCCGGCGAGGCCAGAAAATGGCGCCAACGACGGCTGCGCAGACAATCCCCAGGCAGATTTCCTGGGCGCGGGAAGACGCGACGTCAAACACCGCCAGGGGGTTATCCACAACCGCCAGTGCGATCATCGGCAAGGTGTAGCCGGCCAGCATCAGCATGTAGTTGTTGGCCGTGCGCAGGTTCAGCGAAAGGAACAGCAGGGTGCCGGTCCACAGGGCGATGGCAATGCTCAGCAGCAACGGCGACTGTACCAGCGGTGGCACCAGAAGGACCGCCCCCCCGGCACCGAGCAAGGTGCCCACGGCACGGTACAGCGCCTTGGAGCTGGTTGGGCCAACGAAGGGGCTGGAAACGATGTACACCGTGGCCATGGCCCAGTAGGGCCGCGGCAACTGCATGAGCAGGGCAATGTACAGGGCGATCATCGAGGCCGCGAAGGTGCGTACACCGTAGAACCAGTCCCGCGCCGGGGGGACCGAGCTGAAGAAGCCGTTCATGCCACCCCGCCTGCACCGCCCAGGCCGGCAGCCTCGAAGGCGCGCAGCACGCGCAAGGCGGCTTCCAGGTCAGCCTGATCGATGCCTTGCAGCACATCCCTGCGCACGCGCACCAGTTCGGCTTCGATGGCTTCGGCCAAGCGGCGGCCTTCAGCGGTGAGGCTCAGGGCCTTGGCGCGACGGTCGAGGGGGTCTTCACTGCGGCAGACCAGGCCAGCCTTGCACAGTTGGTCGAGCAGGCGTACCAGTGACGGGCTTTCCAGGCCGGCTGCCTGGGCCACCGCCACCTGATGCACACCGTCGCCGAGGCGCACGATCATCAGCAGCGGCGCAGCGCAGGCCTCGGAGATGCCGTAACTGGTCAACGCGCAATGGCAGATGCGCCGCCAATGGCGAGCCGCAACTACCATGCCACTGCTGACCTGCAGGCGCAGGAGATCAAGGGACATGAACAGTATCCAGGTATATTCATAGTTTGCTAACTATCAATATACGCTCGTACCTCCCCCTGTCGTCAACAGCGGGTGACGAGGGGTATGGGTGAATGGATGCGCATGCTGGAGGGTGGATTGCCTGTGCTGGCGTTATTGCCGGATTTAGCCGGGTTCTTGGGAGCGGGCGTGTCGAAGCGTCGAACCGCCGCGAACACCGGCGTAGCCGGTGCCAGCCACTGCGCTGGATTCTTCGCGGGCACGCCCGCTCCCACACAGGCCGCGTCGCGCTTACGAACTGAGTTCTCTGCGCGACAGCGCAGGCCGTAGGGCTGTGTGATCTCCCACAGGTATTGCACACATACTGCAGCCTGTGGTCGCCTGTGCGAGCGGGGGAATCAGGGGTGTATCTGGTCTTCCAGCTTCATGGTCAGGGCGAGTGTGCTGCCCATCTGCAAGGCGCGGTCGCGCCACTGCAGGTAGCGCACGCTGTCACGGCTGCTGAAATGCACCGCCAGCTCTTCGGCCGCCTGTACCACCCCTGCGGCTGCCGCCAGTTCCAGCCAGTACAATGCAGCCTTGATGTCGGGTTCCACGTACAACCCGTGCATCAAGCGATAACCCACCTCGAAGCGGCAACGCGCTTCGCCACGCTCGGCCCCGCGCATGAACCACTGGTAGGCCTGCACCAGGTCTACCTGCCATTGCTGCTCGCCATCGCACACTTCTTCTTCATACAGGTCACCCAGGGCCGCAGCGGCATGCAGCAAGCCGCGCTCGAAGGCCTGCCGGTAGCAATCCGCCGCCTGGGCATAGGAGGGGTCGACACCCTTGCCGAAGTAATGCTGCTGCCCAAGGTTGAACCACGCAGCAGCATTGCCCTGCAGCGCCGCCATGCGCAACAGGTGCCCGGCCAGCACGGTATCAGCGCGCCAATACTTGCCGTTGAGCCAGATCCAGCCCAGGTCGTTGAGTGCCGCTACGCTACCTTGCAATGCCTGGCGGCGCAGGTCGGCGTAAACCGCCTGCAGGTCACTGGCTTCGTCCAGGCGGTTGATCAGCAGCGAGCGCTGGCTGGGCAAGCCTACCCCGGCGAACAACCGATGCCGCCTGCCGGCCGGTGCCGGGGCGGCGATGACCCGTTCGGGCAAAAGGCGGGCAAGCAGCGAATGGATATTGCTGGCAGCAGACATGTTCATCCTCATTGAACGACGCACAACCCCAACCTTCGGCTGTGATGAGGCGTGATTCTGCGTGATGTCACGTCAAAACCTGTCGCGAACGATTCGGCACCAGGCAACCAAATGCGACTTACTTGATCTGAGCAGGGCGTGGCCAATTGCCATGCCCCTCGCCTGCCGCCATGCTATGACGGCAAGCCTAGACAAGGACGTTATCTTTTGCCGTTCGCCACCACCCGCGCCACCCTCAGCCGCCAATGGGCGCTGCTGCGTCAGCTACCCAGTCGCTCCCCGGGCATTACCAGCGCCGAGCTGGTGTGGCGCCTGCGCGACGTGGGCTTCACTGTCAGCAAGCGTACCGTTGAACGCGACCTGAATGAGCTTTCGTTGATTTTTCCGCTGGAGCGCAATGACAAGAGCATACCGTTCGGCTGGCACTGGGCGGCCAGCGCCGTGGGCGAACTGCGCGGTAATTTCGACTTGTTGAGCCACTTGCGCGGCGATGCACTGCAACCGGCCCAGGGGGAGGGCGTGGAGTTGGTGGCGTGGATCAGCGATGCATTGGCGCGGCAGTTGCGCGAGGCCCCGCTGAGCAGCGACATGCAGCTGACGGCGCTGGAGCATGGGCACCGGCTGCGAGCCACGGTCAGCGATGGCTGGCCGCTGCGCTGGTGGCTGTTGAGCCAGGGGGACGGGGTGGTGGTGGAGCAGCCGATGGGGTTGCGCGAGGAGATTGGCAAAACCTTGAGCAATGCGGCTGCGCAGTACCAGAATCGCTAGCCTGCGCCGGGGCTGAATCAGGCTTAGATCAACCCGCCCTGCTCATCTTCGTCGATCAGGTTATTCAGGCTGCTGAGGGCCTTGCGCGCGGTAGCGCGGTTCAGCAGCTTGGCCTGTGCACCCGGCGGCAGGTCAGTGATCTTGAATACCCCTTTGGCAGTCAGCACATCGATCAGGTCTTCAAGTACGCGGATCATGTCCAGGTCACTTTGCTTGAGCTGATTGAGGCTGTTTTCCACGACATCATCGGCAAACCATTCCTGAATATCGGCGTGGTCGGCTGGGAGCATTTCGGTGAACTCATCAAAAGCGGCTGCCTCTACACGCAGCAACTCACCGGCGGCATTGCGTTGCACGTAGAACATGGCGGTGTCCCTCGTCACTTTGGTTCCTTGTTGGTAGGCAGCAGCATAGGCAAAGATCAGCAGGCACGCAGGCCCAGCGCCTGAGTATGCGCTGTCGGAAGGTGCCAGGAAAGAGCCGGCACGGCCATTACCTGGTTCATGGGGCCCTTGCGGGCGCGGCCTTGTGGAATGAAACAGGGGCCGCGACGGTCAGGCGCGGCCCCTTCAACACATCAGCTGTCTTTGTTGTGGATGATGATGGTCGGGTCAGCACCGCTGATCAACGAGTTGATCGTGGTGTTGGACCAGTTCACCCCTTCAAGCTTGATGGTCACATCGGCATTGGCGATACCGCCTGCGGCGTTGAGCTTGCCTTCGCTGCTGACCTGCAAGGTGGTCGTACCTTCAACCGTGGTGAGCTTCAGGTAATTGTCGATGGTACTGCCCTTCTCGCCTTGCAGCAGATCGCTCAAGTCGATCTTGTCCTTGTCCCCCATCTTGAAGTCTTTGATGACGTCGTTACCGAAATCACCCGCTTTCCACACGAAGGTGTCTGCGCCGCTGCCACCGATCAGGATATCGTCGCCCTGCCCACCGATAAGGGTGTCATTGCCGGTACCGCCCAGCAGGATATCGTTGCCTTTGCCACCATCGAGCGTGTCGTTACCACCTTGGCCAAAGAGAATGTCGTTGCCATTGCCGCCCGACAGGATGTCGTTGCCGTCTTTGGCGCCGGAGATGTCGAACTCGTTGTAGTGCTCAGTGATGTACTGGTGGACATTGCTGGTGGTGATGGAGCTGACATCAACGCCGCTCTTCTGTGCGACATAGCTTTGCAGGGCCTGGTAGCCCTCGCTGACGACACCATTGAGGGTAATCAGGTCACCGAAGATGATGTCGTTGCCGTTGCCACCGTCGATGGTATCGGCACCTGGGACCGTGGCTTCGGTATGACCGAGAATCGCCTTCGCCAGGTCGGACGGGTCGATGTTGGTCTGCGGCTTACCTGCGCTGTCGTAAGGCTTCAAATCAGTGAGCGTCACATCGCTGTTCAAGCCGATAGCCTGGACTTTGCTCAAACCGTTAGTGCCACCCAGCACAGCGAAGCTCGCCGTGGAACCCGAGGCCGCATCGCTATAGCTCCACTCATTCCCCCAGCCCGCTCGCGAGGATATCTCGTAGGTGCCATCACCTTGGGCATGGATGGTGCCCACTTCGTAGGTATCGACAGAACCATTGCTCTTGTACGTGTAGACGTAAACAGTGCCACTGCTGTCGATGTCCAACCTGTGCGTACTATCGACCATGGTGCTGAACGTATCGCCAATTTTGTAATTGTTGACGTTCACCACATCGTCCAGGTACTTGCCGCCGGTCCACAGGCGGGGGTTGGTCGATTCGCCACTCTGATAGAACGTTGGCTTACCATCGGTAATGAAGTACGTCAGGTTTTCAGCACCTTTGTTACCGGTGGCCATGGTGCTCTTGAAGAAGTTGGACGTGGTCTTGAAGGCGTCTTCATAGTTGGTGCCGCCCCCGTAGTAACCACCCACCATCGAGTTAAGTACCGCCTGCAACTTGCTCAATGCATCCGCGTCGGCAAGGTTCACCGCCACGTTCTTGTTCACCTGGCTGTCGAAGTCGACGAGGAAGATGTTCACCGTACCCGAGGTATCAGCACCCAGGCTGGCCTTGAGCGAGTTGAATACCGAAGCCAACTGCGTCTTGGCATCGGCAATCGACTTATCGCTCATGCTGCCCGAGCTGTCGACCATGAAGGCAATGTTGTAGTTCTTGCCCTGGACCACGTTCAGGCCCGCCACGTCGGCGACGATGATGTCGTTACCTTCGCTGCCGGTGAGGGCGTCGTTGCCCGATGTGCCTACGCTGGCCTTGTAGGTCGCGGGATACACGGTCACCGGGATATTGCCGGTGGTAATAGCCGAACCACCCACGCTTTCAGTGGCAGTCGAGATGACCTTGACGTCGAACGAACCTTTGTAGTAGGTCGGTGGCGTCAGCGTCAGGCTGCTGAGTTTCCAGCCCGTTACATCCACCGGCGTGCTGCCTACAGTGACAGTATGGCCTGCACCGTCGCTGAGCACGGTCCCTTTGGGGATACCGCTCAGGCTTACGCTCAGGGTTTCCGAACCGTCAGTGTCGGTGAGGGCGGTGGAGATAGCCACCAGTTTGACCGAGCCGCCTTCCGGCCCCTCATTGAGCTTGTAACCGTCATAGTAGCTTTGCCCGTTCACAGTGTGCAGATCGGACACGCCCAGGCCAGCCTTGGCCATCTCGGTCACGTTCTGGTACATCTTTATGTTCGAGCTGCTCAGGTCGGTGACGCCACCGTCGCCGACCTTGATGTTCAGGTCATAGCTGCCTGGGCCAGCCTGGTTGGCATGGTAGACCTCGATCGGGTAGTAGCCGCTGGTGTTCGGGGTAAAGGTCCCCGACACCTGGCCACCAGCACCCCAGGTGGCAGTGACCACAGTCTTGCCGCCGATGGTGACCACGAAGCTGTCGTCGGCAGTGCCGCTGAAGGTGTAGGTCTTGCCGGCTTCGAGGTAGATCAGGCCAGAGGTTTTCGAGCCGGTGCCACCTGCAACGCTGCCATCGGACTGAACATTGGTCGTGGTGCTGCTGGAGCTGGCACTGCCCGAGTTGGCAAAGACCGTCTTCAGGTCATCGCCGGTAATGCCGTTACCACCCGTGCCAAGACCTTTGAGGCTGTTCCAGACTTCCTTGGTGAGGCCTTTGGAATCGATGTCGGCGCTGCCGAAACTCAGCGTCGGCTTGTCGGCAACCGGGCGAATGTCGACCTTCATGGTCGAATCTGTGCCTACGTTGGTGCCGTCATTCGGCTTGAACTTGAATTGCGCGTAGTCGGCTTGCTGGTTGCCCACGCCGTTGCCGCCATAATTATCGGTACCCGACTCGTTGCGCAGCGGAACGAACTTCAGGTTGCCGGCCTCGATGCTGGCCTGGCTGACAACCTGGCCAACGCCCACATTCGTCCAGGCCGTGCCGTTGAAGAACTGCAACGTGCCGGAACCCGGGATCGAGCTGATGGTTACCGACAGACCAGTGTTGCCATCGGGGTCGGAAACATTGAAGTCGCTCCAGGCAAACACATAGTCGGTGTCTTCCACACCAAACACTGCACCGTCGCGCGAAACCGGCACGTGGTCGTTGTCCACGATGGCCGTGGTAACGCTCGACTTGCTGGTATCCACCTGCAGGTTCTCGAACTTGCCACCCGACACGCCTACGATCGTCACCACAAAGTTTTCGGTACCCTCGACCAGCTTGTCGTCGATGGTGCCGATGGTGAACGTGGTACCGCTGCTGTTGGCCGGAATTTTCACAGTGGTCACACCGATGAAGTCCTCGCCGTTCTTGGCGGTGCCGCTGTAGCTGAGCGTGACGGTGACTTCGTCCTTGGCCTCGTGGGTGAGGTTCAGGGTGTAAGTACCCGTCTCGCCTTCGTTCAGAGACGTCGTGCCGTTGATGCTGACTTTGGCAACGTCACCTTGGCCAGACGGCTCGTCGGTGACCGATGTGCTGACGCTGGTGGTGCTCGGTACCAGTTTCTCGAACACCTTGTCGCCGCTCACGGTGATGCCGGTGATCGACTTGGTGATCGTCGGCTGGCCGCCTACGTATACGTCGTCCGGCGCATTGATGGTCACGCTGCCGGTGGCCGAACCCGCATTGATGGTGACCTGGGTGCCACCGCTCAGGGTGACGGTTACACCGCCATGGCCGGTAACCGGCAGGTTGCTGTTATCGCCCACCAAGGTCACGGTGTACGTAATCGCGCCACCTTCGGCCACGGTGGACTTGTCCACCGACAGCACTGCAGTGACCTTGCTTTCGGTATCGGTCACGCTGACCGAGGCCGGGTTGCTGAACTCCAGCTTCTCGAAGGTGGCGTTCGGCACTTCGGCCTTGCTGATACCCACCGTGACGGTGCCCGGGTCCTTGAACACGTCGTCACCTTGCGCCGGTGCGGTGTAGACCTTGCTGGTCTCGCCCGCCTTGAAGAGCACGGTGTCGTTGTTGCTCAGGGTGACGGTCAGGTCCTTGTCCAGCGGCTTGTTCAGGCTGACGGTGAAGGTCGGTGCAGTGGCTTCGTTGACCGAAGACTGGTTGGCAACGATGCTGACCTTGACCAGGTCG